>JAMCVO010000002.1 GCA_023475715.1 Actinomycetota bacterium | reverse complement strand
ATTTCTGTGGTAATCATTGCTTCCTTAGTAATTTTTACCTACCTTAGCCCTGATGAGTTTGGAGTCTATGTTGCCGTTATCGCTATTCAGCGCATTATTAGTTTTTTTACGGATTTTGGTCTTGGCGCAGCATTAATACAAAAGAAGGGTGAATTAACAAAAGAAGAAGCAAAGACATACTTTACTATCCAGACAGTTCTTACCTTTTCTATATTATTAATAGTATTTCTTACGAAAGGCCTAATATCTTCATATTTTAAGTTAACTGAAGATTCAAGTTGGTTATTACTTGTTCTTGTTTTCTCAATTTTCCTTTCTTCATTTAAGGTTATTCCTTCCATTCAATTGGAAAGACAAATTAAATTTCATAAATTAGTTTTACCACAAATAGCTGAGTCATTAGCTTTTAATTTACTACTTATTATTCTTTTAATAACCAATCAAGGTTTAGTTAGTTATACTTGGGCATTTCTTATATCTGCGCTTGTAGGTATACCAATTTACTATTACGTTTCACCATGGAAGATTAGCCTCGGTGTTGATAAGAGCTCCTTGAGGCATTTAAAGTATGGCATTCAATTTCAAGGAAAGAATGTTCTAGCTACATTAAAGGATGATTTTTTAACAATTTTTCTTGCTAAAGTGCTTACGTTTAACGAACTTGGATATATTGGCTTTGGACAAAGAAATGCGTTTTTCGCTTATCGTACCGTTGTTGATAATGTAATGAAGGTTACGTTTTCTACTTATTCAAGAATTCAACATGATACAAAATTTCTAAAAATAGCAATTGAAAAATCATTATTTTTTGTAAGCAGTATCATGTGCCCAATTATTTTGGGAATAATTATCTCTGCTCCTTATCTTATTGCATATTTTCCTAAATGGCATAATAAATGGGAGCCGGCGATAATAAGTCTTACATTTTTTTCTCTCAACGCATTGATTTCATCTCTCTCTGCAATTTTAATAAATGTGCTAGATGCAACGGGAAAAGTGAAAACAACATTAAAATTAATGGTATTATGGACAGCTTTAATATGGATTTTGACCCCATTATTAATATATATATATAACTATAATGGTGTAGCAATTGCGTCGTTTATTGTAACGTTGACAATATTTATTACAATTTATTTAGTTAAAAAAGTTGTTAATTTCCATTTCTTAAAAAGTATTTATAAACCGTTTATAAGCTCATTAATTATGGGCATTATAGTTTATTTTGGAGCAAAAATTTTTGTAAATAATTTATTTACTTTAATTTTGATAATATTAATTGGCATAGGAGTATATTTTTTGATATTTTTCCTATGGGCGAAAAGACAAATCACACAAGATATTAAAAGGATATTTACGAAGGATCAAGAAAATATATCTATAGTATCTTCCAGTTAATAAGTTATATAATTTATAAATATGAAAATATCAGCTGTAATATCTGCGTATAATGAAGAGAAAAAAATAAAAGATTGCTTAGAATCAGTCAAATGGGTAGATGAGATAATCTTCGTTGATAATTCTTCAGAGGACAGTACTTCGGAAATTGCACATAAATATACATCAAAAGTATTTATAAGACCTAATAATAAAATGCTAAATATCAATAAAAATTTTGGTTTTACAAAAGCAAAAAATGATTGGATATTATCTCTTGATGCAGATGAAAGAATCAGCGAAGACCTTAAAAAAGAAATAGAAAGTTTAGGAAACAGAGAAGACTTATTTAATGGTTATTGGATACCAAGAAAAAATATCATTTTTGGTAAGTGGATAAAGCATACAGGATGGTACCCAGATTATCAGTTAAGGCTTTTTAAAAAACACAAGGGGAGGTTTCCAGAAAAACATGTTCATGAGATGGTACTCTTGGAAGGCGCAACTAAAAATTTAAGTTACCCCATCGCTCATTATAATTATGAAACAATAACGCAATTTTTAAATAAACAAATCTCTATTTATGCGCCAAATGAGGTAGAAAATCTTTTAGAAGGCGACTATAAATTTAATAAACTGGATATAATACGTTTCCCGCTAAAAGAATTTATGAGCCGTTTTTTCGCAAGGGAAGGTTATAAGGATGGTTTTCACGGTCTAATGTTGTCTATGCTCATGGCTTTTTATCATCTTATTATTTTTGCCAAAATTTGGGAAATTCAAGGCTTTAAGGAATATGAAAATGATAATTTACTAAATGAATTGAGCCGGGAAACAAAGAAAAGCTATAAAGAGATTTCTTTCTGGCTTGCTAATGAAAAAATAAAAAATACAAATAGTTTCCTAAAGAAAAATCTGATAAAAATTCAAAGAAAATTCTTTTGACTTATGTATTTAAATCTTCAAAGCTTACAATTTGCAAAATTACTATATTTTATGATTTTTGCTTTTTTTTTAGTTAATTTACTCATTGTAGACTTATTGCTTATTAAAAATGTTAATTTATTGAATTTTGGAAATGAAGTTGTCAAAACTCAATCTTTTGATGTTAATAAATTAAAAGTCCAACAGGAGCTTATAAAACAATCTTCTACGGATAACGATAAATGCCAAACTAACTGTTCACCTCAAAATAATTTAGCAACATATTCATCAGAATTATTAAAGCCTACAATTACTATTACTCCAACTAAACCCACACAGACTTTAACTAATTCATCTGTAAAAGAATTTTTTATACCATTTGGTAGTGGTTCAAATTCAACTGATGATTGGGCAGATGTATCGGGGCTCCAAGTTTATGTTGACAGCTTACAGTATAGCCAAATTAAAAAAATAGTTTTTGAGGCTTCTGTCCATATTCCAACCGGAAATGAAAAAGCCTATGTTCGTCTTTTTAACAAAACAGATCAGCACCCTGTTTGGTTTTCGGAAGTATCTATGGAAGGGGGAGCACCACAACTCCTTATTTCAAATCCTATAACTTTGGATTCCGGCAATAAGCTTTACCAGGTACAAATGAAAACAAGCTTAAAATATCAAGCAATCCTTGATCAATCAAGAATTCATATTACGATATATTGAGATGAAAAAAATTGCTATTGTAATACTTAATTTTAATGGAGAAAAGGATACAATTGAATGTCTTAAATCGATTAGTAAATTGTCCAGAGACAACTACCATCTGTCTGTGATTATTGTTGATAACGGGTCAGATAGTGAATTTGTAATTCAGAATTCAGAATTCAGAATTAATGATCTAAAAATAATTAAAAACAGCAAAAATCTGGGTTTTGCGGAGGGAAATAATGTTGGCATCGAATATGCTTTAAACAATGGCTCTGATTATGTCTTACTTTTAAACAATGACACGATTGTTGATAAAAACTTAATTAATGAATTGTTAAAGACTGCTGAATTAAATGGAAAAAACGGTATTATTGTGCCTAAAATTTATTTTGCTCCAGGATCCGAGTTCCATAAGCAGAGATATAAAAAAGAAGAATTAGGAAAAGTAATCTGGTATGCTGGAGGAATAATTGATTGGAAAAATGTATTAGGATTTCATAGAGGTGTCGATGAAGTTGATAAAGGACAATTCGATAATGTTGAAGAGACAGAATTTGCGTCTGGTTGCTGTATGTTTGTAAAAAAAGAATTATTTAAAAAGATAGGAATGTTTGATAATAAATATTTTCTTTACTATGAAGATGGAGATTTTAGTGAGAGGGCTAAAAAAGCTGGTTATAAAATAATCTATACTCCCAAAGCTTATCTTTGGCATAAAAACGCAGGATCAGCGGGTGGATCAGGCTCAGATTTGCAGGATTATTATATTACTCGAAATAGACTTCTGTTTGGCTTGAAAGCTCCTTTTCGATCGAAACTAGCGCTTTTTAAAGAAAGTCTCAGATTAATTATTAACGGTAGACCCTGGCAAAGACAAGGTATTTTGGATTTCTATTTAGCTAAGTTTAATAAAGGAACCTACAAAATATAAACATGAAATTATCAGCGATTGTTATTGCGAAAAACGAAGAAGCTATGATCAGTGAATGTTTGGATTCACTCTCTTTTTGTGATGAAATTATTGTTATCAATAATGACTCATCTGATAAGACAGAGAATATAGCAAAAAAATTAGGAGCAAAAGTTTATAATCTTAATACTTTTGATTTCTCTGAGTTAAGGAATTTGGGTTTAAACAAAGCTCAAGGAGAATGGCTGCTATATATAGATGCAGATGAGCGGATAAGCAACTTGCTTCGTGAAAGCGTAAAATCTCATATATCAAATTATGAGTATCGCAATATTAAAGCATATAAAATTAAAAGGAAAAATTTCTACTTAGGAAATAACGAATGGCCATATATTGAAAAATTGGAAAGATTATTTAAGAAAGATTCTCTTAAAGGTTGGAAAGGTCAACTTCATGAAAGTCCTTTGATTGATGGTAATGTTGAAGAGTTAGATGGTTTTTTATTACACTATACACACCGTGATTTATCTTCGATGCTGACAAAAACGATTGAATGGTCGAAGATAGAAGCAGAGTTAAGATATAAAACGAGTCATCCGAAAATTACATGGTGGCGTTTGCCTAGGGTAATGCTTACGGCATTTTTTGATTCCTATATTAAACAACAAGGCTATAGAGCAGGAACTGCGGGCTTAATAGAAAGTATTTATCAATCATTTAGTATGTTTATAACTTATGCAAGATTATGGGAATTACAACAAAAATTAAAAATATAATTTCAAACCCATATCCGATTTTATTAATCGCTATTATTTTAGTAGGTTTCTTTCTACGTTTTTATAATTTTCCTTATAGATATGGTTTAGGAGAAGAAACAGTTAGAGATGCGGTTATAGGCATAGAAGGAGCAAGAGAGTTACAAGCTCCATTAGTCGGAGCATTCTCGTCTTTGGGTCCTTTTACTTTTGGCCCTTTATATGGTTATCAATTAATTCTTTCTTATTTAATTTTTCCTTTCAATTATTCTCCTTGGATTTATTTAAGTTTAATTTCTGTTCTTTATATATTTATAATTTTTAAAATTGGAGAACTTTTAAGAGGGAAAACTTTTGGTATAATTCTTGCTTTGATCGCGGCTTTTTCTCCGGCTCAGGTAATATCAGCGACTCACTTAACAAGTCATAACAATACAAATATTTTCGCAATTTTGGCAATATGGGTCTTTCTAAGAATTTTACAAAAAGGCGGTTCCTACTGGTGGGGATTTGTATTAGGCTTAGCTTTAGGTTTTGGAATTAGCCTTCATTACCAAATGGCAGGCTTACTTGTACTACCTCTTTTTATTTTAGCAGCAAGATTTAAAAAATATCTATATTTTGTTTCTTCTTCTTTAGGAGTTTTTATTACGTTTATTCCGATACTATTTTTTGAACTTAATAATCACTGGTTTAATACAAGAAACATGATTTATTATTTGCAATACGGTAAAAATGCTATATATGTTCCTAACAGGTGGCTCTTTTATGTAAGAGATTTTTGGCCGAATTTTTGGGCAGATTCTTTAGGAGTTCCAGTTCTTTTTTCTCTTTTAATAATTTTAGTATTTGGAGCAATAATTGTTTGGTTGTATAAGAAAAAAGAACTTAAGCTTCCTTTAATTTTTCTGCTTATTGCATTTATTATAAACTTTATCTTTTTAAGGTACTATTGGGGACAGCGTTTTTACGGATATTTAAATTATCTTCGTCCTTTTGTTTTTATTTTTACAGGCTATGTATTTTTATATTTATATCTATCTAAAACAAAAATAATAAAGTATCTGGGAATTTTATTAGTGATTTTAACAATTATTTTCGGAATTCCGAGAAACCTTGCACAAATGGAAAAAGATGGCTTTAGTACAAAAATATATGAAGAGATAAGCATACTGGAAAACACATATAAAGATAAAAAGTTCAATATTTATGGATGTTCAAACTTTTATAGAGGGAGTTATAATGGAAAAGTTTTTTCATTTGTTTTCCTTTTAGATTTAAAAAATAAAATTGATCCATCTGGCGTAAAGATAGGCGTGAAAAGCGAAGACTGCCTTGTACCAGATGTTTCTAAGCACAAAAAGGTAAAAGCTCAGATTAACGAAACACAAATGATTGATTTTTCTAGCACAAGCGAAAATGAGATATTAAAGGCTGGATGGAAACCTGTATCTTTTAAGTCAATTTACAAATTAAATGCTAGATGGTGGTTTGAGGAGCAACCTTAGCTTCGAAATGAAAGTAAGAAGTTAGAAATGAGAAATTTTATAAGATCCCATAATTTTTTAATTAAATTTTTATTGCTTATTCTTTTGATTCTAATCTTTATTAGACCTGTCAACTCTATTGTCAAAAATTTTAATGCTTTTTTTGATAGCAATTATTCAGAAAGATATGATTATCTTAAGAAAACATATTATTCTTCTCAGTATGTAAATAAAAATATGCCCAATATTATCCCGGATCAGGCTTTTGAAGCATTTCTTGGCGGAGCTTTTATACGAGGTGGAAATCCAATTCTTTTTGTACATGAACATCCTCCGATGGGCAGATATATTATCGGGATTTCAATATTGATATTTAATAATGATAGCACGGTTATTCTTCCGCTTATGCTGATTTCAGTTTTGGGGATTTTTTTTATCGCAAAAATTGTTCTCCAAAATTCTTTTTTATCTTTAATTCCATTGGCCATTTTTGTAAATGAGCCTCTTTTTATCTCAAAACTTGAGATAGCGCCATTAATTGAACCTATACAATTAACTTTTATTATTTTAAGTATTTATTTTTTTATTAAAGGAGCAATAGAAAATAAATATGGTCGTTATTTTATGCTTTCTTCAACGATGCTCGGTTTTGTTATAAGCATCAGGTTTTTTATTTTAGGAGCTGCTCTTGTTTTTGCTATGATGTTATATTTTTTTATTAGAAAAAAGTTGGATAAAAGATTTATTATTTTCCTTTTTTCTTTACCAGTTTCTTTAATCATTTTAATTTTATCTTATACAAAGACAATACAGGAGGGGTATTCAATACCTCAAGTTTTTTCAATTCAAAAATACATCTTTTTTTATCATAAGTCCAAACTAATGTCATTTTTTTCTTTCTGGGATTTAATTATGTTTAATCGCTGGCATACATGGTGGGGTGATAGACGAATTTTAACTGATTCGAATTGGCTTTTTTTATGGCCTGTCTGTATGGTTTTGAGTTTTTTGCACATTGTATTTGCAATCATTAAAGCTATAAAATTTTCTGATGCGGAAAAAATTATTATTCTCTGGATATTTTCTTATTCTGCTCTCCTGTCTGTAGGATATTCAACAACCCGTTACTTTTTGCCTCTCCTTCCTTTTATTTATATAATAGCGACCTCAATCATAGTGAAAATTATTGTTCGAGTGAATCCAAGAACTACGTAATGGTTTTATGAAAAAAATTTTTAAAAAAATTTGGCCTTTGCTTTTTATCTTTTTAATCTGGATTATTTTTACAGGCCCTTATTTTATAAATAATAAGACTACTTTCCCTTCTAACTATCAGGTTAATTCTGTCCCTCCATGGAGATATTATGATAAATTTTGGGGTCCGGTAAAAAACGGCGCTATGCCTGATATAATCGGACAACTTTATCCATGGAGACATTTTTCTGTCAATGCGTTGAAAGCAGGAGAAATCCCTTTTTGGAATCCTTATAGTTTTTCTGGAAATCCTCATCTGGCAAACTATCAGTCTGCAGTTTTTTCTCCTCTTAATCTATTGTTCTTTATCTTACCGTTTATCGATGCTTGGACAATAATTGTTTTATTGCAGCCTTTGCTTGCCGGAATTTTTATGTATTTTTTAGTAAAGGAGTTAAAGGTATCAGAAATCGGGTCTCTAATAAGCTCTGTCACATTTATGTTTTGCGGCTTTCTGGTTGTTTGGATGGCATATGGGACATTGTCGATGGCAATTGCCTTTCTTCCTCTTGGTCTTTTTGGGATTGAAAAATTTTATAATACTAATAGAATAAGATATTTATTCTTTTTATCTTTAAGTATTTTTTTACCTGTTATCG
>JAMCVO010000719.1:7703-8018 GCA_023475715.1 Actinomycetota bacterium | reverse complement strand
TTGGATTTCCTTTTGAAACATATGTTTTCAATATTGGTGATATCCTCTCCGGACTGGATCCTATTTGCCAATTCGAGTAAAGGATATTCTCCTTCTCCGATACAAATTGCATCAAGGCCTTCGGTTTTTTCCAGCTCCTGCGGTGCAAGCGACACATGGGGACCCCCGCATATTGTAAAAATCCTGCTGCCGTAAATGTTTTTTGTTTCGGCTATCATTTTCTTAATATATTTATACTGAAAGCTGATCGAAGTAATTGCAAGGATACCGGGCTTAAAATGTTCAATCTTCTCAAGCAGCGGTTTTATATCATAG
>JAMCVO010000719.1:0-7693 GCA_023475715.1 Actinomycetota bacterium | reverse complement strand
CAGACAGCGAACCAATCCCAAAATGATAGCTTAAGGCTCCACCTTTTACATTAATGTCCGGATATACGAATAAAACTTTCATAATTTAAGCAATTATATAAAAATTAACATTCTAAGTCTAAAACTAAAGTGAATATTTAAAAATGCTTTTATAAATAGTAGCTAATATAAACCAGATTAAGCTATAATTTACAAATATATATATTAACATACGGATAACTTATATATATTAACATAAAAGTATTTTTTACTTGATATAAAAATAGGCTAATTGATAAAAAAACAAATATGTTAAAAAGTAATATTTTTTTCAGCAAGAACGAAATAAAAAATTATTTTAAAGATAAAACAAATATCGCAGTATTTACCATACTGATGCTTGTTTGTATTTATGCCATGATAGTCAGATTCAGGAACATCGGTGTGCTTTCGTACTGGGGCGACGATGGACAGACATTTTTGGGAACATTTGGAATTTTAAATTACGGGTTTCCGAAACTTCCTTCCGGCAATATTTTTTATCACACATTTTTCCACTTTTATTTAAGAGTGATCCCTTCACTTATTTTTGGAATAAATGAAGTATCGCTGAGATTTCCAAGCGCTTTTTTTGGAACCCTTACGATACCATTGATATTTATTTTTATTAAAGATCTGTTAAATAATAAATACATTGCCTTATTGGCTTCCGTTATCGTTGCCTTTAATGCATGGCAGATAGAGTTTTCCAGGGAAGCAAGGCAATATTCCGAATTTCAGTTTTTTTATCTGCTCAGTGTTTATCTGTTTTACAGGGGATTTTTCAAGGAAGAAAAAAAGTTTAAGATTGCAGCCCTTGTGTTTATTTTCCTTACAACAATTATCCATGAACTTGGTTTTACATTGATTTTCCTGTTTATTGTATTATTGATATATAAGAGATTTAAGGGTTTTTTTAAAAAAGATATTATTATTTCCTTTTTTATAGTAGCTGCAATGATTGTCGGTCAGATGATCCATAGGGAGCTTTTCTGGAAAGCAGGGCTCGTTTTTTATCAATCAAACGCTTCCAGCAGTATTGCCAACCCAATACTCAGACTTCTTTCAAAATTTTTCGCACCCTATATACCATATTATCACAGGATTTTTGACGTGATGTTTCCTTCTATGTATAAAATTGTCTTTTACGGTTCAGTTCTAATCATACTTTACCTATTCATACCATGGATTAGGAGTAAAAATGAGGATTTTATAAGCATTTATTCGGATTCAAGCGGAAAATACAGCATCAAGTTTCCTTTTAATCTGTTTTTCCTTTATTTTTTATTTTTTTCAAATACAATATTCAACGGATTCGGCTTTATGACAACTCAGCAGCGCTACATCTATCAGGTACACCCGTTCTTCATAGCCATATACTGTTATATAATCTTTGACATAGGAAGATTGCTTGTGCTTGGGGTAACTTCACTCCTTAAAAATATAAAAAACAAATCCATAAAAAATCCTAATATAAAAAGCCAGGACTACAGCAATTATATTTATATTATTATCGCTCTTCTGATATTAATTTTTACGGTTAATTGGTCAAACCCGGTATATAATTTCAAAAAAATAGTTTTCAGAAATAACGGTGATGCCGTTGTCAGCCAATTTGCTCCCAGCAATACGTTCACTTTCCATCATGATGCAAAAACACCTGGACAATATATTTTCGATCATAAAAAGGAAGGCGATCTGGTAATAGCTACCGATCTTTTAAATCCATACGGATATACCAGACAGATCGATTACTGGTTATGGACTGGCGGGTTTTCGCAGTGGCAGCCTTATGTATATAAAGATGGCAAGATGTATGAAGAATTTTTCGGAGTGCCTTTAATAAGAGACCTTTATCAGCTATATACGGTTTTAAACGATAATGCCGACAGAAATATCTGGCTTATAACTTCAAACTCAATGAGGGTAGAAAGCCACATATCTCCTGATGTGGCAGAATTCATATACAGCCAGAAACAAAACTTAAAAATAACAGGCAAAGACGGAGTCTGCCAGGCATATCTTTTTGAAAAAACAGACAAGCCGACAAGAGGTTACTTCTTCGTACCGGAAAATAAAAATATCATAGAATTGCAGACCGTCGATTCCCCCACTGTCATTGGATTTGGAAACGAGGACAATAAGGATTTTTTCAAGTATGGCTGGTCGCAAATTGAACCAGGAGGAACATGGGCAGACAAGTTGTATTCCGTACTTTTCCTGAAATTCAAAGAAAGGCTGAATTATAAAATAACCTTGGATGTCTTATCTTTATATGACCCTAAACAGCCCCAGGAAATGGAAATCATTTTCAATGATAAAGTAATCGGCAAAATACAATTCAAGGACTCAAAACCTGTTGAAGCCGTACTGGATATACCTGCAGAAATTGTAAATACTGAGACAGGCTCTTATAATATTCTGAAATTTAACTATAAATATCTTTTAAGTCCCCTTAGTCTTGGTGTTTCTTCAGATACAAGAACACTCGCTGTATTTTTCCAAAAGATTGTAATAGAAAAAACGGATTTATGACTAATATTCGATATATACCTGAAAAATAGTTTTTGACTAAAATAAGATATTATTGTTTTAACTAAGACACTATAATATTATTTTGAAATCATAATAATTAATTCAGGAAGATAAAGGGATGGAAGGAAAAGAAAAGAATGCTTACGAGCCTATGATACAGAAGACTATGGAAAAAAGTAAGAAATCAAAGTTTGCAAATTACTGCGATATGTTTGTGGGCAAAAAGGGATTCCTTGCATTTTTAAAATATGAGATCCTCACGTCATGGTTTTCCAACTGCCCTGGGGCCGTCGGGATAGCATTAAGGTCCATATTCTACAAATTCCTTTTCAAGAAAGTAGGAAAAGGGGTTATATTCGGGAAATCTGTTACCATCAGAAATCCTTATAAAATAGTGATCGGCAACAATGTGATAATAGATGAAAATGTAATGCTTGACGCCAAGGGAGTTGATAATAAAGGCATCATAATTTATGACGGTGCATATATTGGAAGAAATACAATTATTTCCTGTAAAAATGGCGATATTATTTTGAATAAAAATGTCAATATAGGATTTAATTGTGAAGTTTATTCCCTTAAAAAAGTTGAAATTGGAGAAAATGTCTTAATGGCTGCTTATACTTATATTATCGGCGGCGGGCATATGTCATCAGATCCTGAAACCCCCTTCAGAGATCAGGAAAAGCATTCAATTGGCATAAAAATTGGCAGCAATGTCTGGCTGGGAGCCAAAACTATAGTAATGGATGGCTGCAATATTGGAGATAATTCAATAATCGGGGCCGGGGCCGTGGTTACCAAGAGTATTCCTGATTATTCAGTGGCGGCTGGTGTACCGGCTAAAGTAATAAAAGACAGAAGAAATGCATAGAACTGATTTAATATATATTTAAGATATGGATAAAAAACAGAAAATAGAATTTTTTAATTCCATAGCAAAAGACCGGAAACACTGGAAAAAGAAAAGCTGGTATTATCATAAAAAAATAACCCAGTTCATGAAATTTATTGTCCCGGAGGGAAGCTCTGTACTTGAGATAGGGTGCAGCACCGGGGATCTTCTTAACGATCTTAAACCCGGCAAAGGTGTGGGGATAGATTTCAGCGCAAATATGATTGAAATAGCCAAAAAAAATTATCCGGAGCTTACATTTATTGAAATGGAAGCCGAAAACCTTAACCTGGATTGCAAATTCGACTTTATAATTCTATCAGACCTTATCGGATATCTCGATGACGTACAGATAGTATTTGAAAAATTACAACCTGTTTGTAATTCCAAAACAAAAATAATAGTTACCTACTACAATTTTGCCTGGGAATTAATATTGAAAGTCGGAGAGAAGTTAAAACTGAAAATGAAAGAATATCAGCAGAACTGGCTTTCAAAGTTAGACATTTTAAATCTTCTGGACCTTGCAAATCTTGAAACAATCAGATCCGGGGCAATCCTATTGCTGCCAGTATATATACCAATCCTTTCAGAGTTTTTAAACAAATATGTCTCAAAATTTTTTTATCTGAGCAATTTATGTTTCATTAATTATTCGATTGCAAGACCAATACAAGAAGAAGCTGCAATAAATAATGACTACAGTTGCTCTGTTATAATTCCTGCAAGGAATGAAACTGAAAACATAGAAAGGGCGGTCCAGGAAATTCCGGATATGGGCAGCTCCACTGAAATAATTTTTGTCGAAGGCCATTCGAAAGATAATACTCTTGAAGAGATAAAAAGGGTATGTGAAAAATATAAGGATACAAGGAATATCAAATATTATGTTCAGGATGGCAAGGGTAAAAAAGATGCTGTTTTTAAAGGATTTGATATGGCAGGCGGTGACATTTTAATGATTCTGGATGCAGACCTGACCGTTGCCCCCAAGGACCTTCCAAAATTTTATAATGCAATTGCCTCAGGAAAAGGTGAATTCATAAACGGCAGCAGATTTGTCTATCCTAGGGAAAAAGAGGCAATGCGTTTTTTAAGAATGACAGCAAACAAATTTTTCAGCCTGCTTTTCACATGGATATTAGGAAAATATTTCAAAGACACATTATGCGGCACGAAAGTTATATTTAAGAGTGATTATGAAAAGTTAAAAAAAGGTATGGATTACTTTGGAAATTTTGACAGATACGGCGATTATGATTTGATCCTTGGTTCATACAAACAAAATTTAAAGATTGTCGAGATACCGGTGCATTATAAGAGCAGGACCTATGGTTCCACAAACATTGGCATGTGGAAAGGCGGCACTAATTTGCTCAGGACTGCTTTTCATGCAATGAAGAAAATAAAATTCATATAAGATTATATTACGGATAATTCAGCTATATATTAAAATCTTTAAAATTTGAAAGCATCTAAAATTTCGTGATAGCAATAAAGTAATTTTAAGAGCCAGGATGGGTATTTCAAAAACACGCAGGCTTTTCCCCGGCGAGTAAAAGCCAGCTCAGTTTCAGGCTTAGCTCTCCTCCCAGAGGAGGAACCATGCCCGCTTAAGCCTTCAAATGGTTTTCTCAATACCCATTCTGGCTTATCAATTTATTTTTTATCACGAAATTTTAGATGCTACTTAAAATATAAAAAACTGTTAATATAATTCAAGATATAATTTAATAGATATAATCCAATAAATATACTCTAATAAATTTTTATTTATTATTTTAATATCTTGTATGAGCGGATATTTGCGCACAGTGCAAGAGGGTGCCCGGTTCTTGCATTTCTTATTTTGGATATCACCACGGTATTTTTAAATCCTGTTTTTTCCATAAGTGCAATAAAATCATTCTCAGGCAAGGCTCTGCCGATACACCTGAATAAATCATTTATATTATTTATTGTTTTTTCCGGAAGCTTGTCTTTTAAAACGATTTCACAAAACACAGTTCTCCCACCTGGTTTAAGCACTCTGTAAACCTCCTTAAAAACCTTTTCTTTATCCGGTGAAAGATTATAAATTCCATTGGAAGCTACAACATCAAAGAAATCATCTTTAAAAGGTATATTATCGGAAGAACCGCAAACAAGCTCCACATTATCTATTTTAACGGATTTCATATTATGCTTTGCTTTCTCTATCATTTCAGATGAGATGTCAAGGCCATACACTTTTCCTTTGCCGCCTGAGGATCTGGCATAAAAATAAAGATCAAGGCCCGCTCCGCATCCTAAATCCAGCGCTATTTCACCTTCCTTCAGCTCAATAAAAGGTTGGGGATTATTTGCTCCGGTAAAAGATTCTGTAAATGTTGGCGGCAATTTATCCAGTATTTCTTTAGGATATCCAACGTCTATAGCAAAAGTCTTCCCAACAGGAAAATTAAAAGAGCCGCATGGTTCTTTTGCAACCTGGCTATATTTTTCTTTTACCGCTTCTTTGATTTCTTCGGAAGTCATTTCATTTAATGATTTTTCATCCATTTTAGTAAACCTATTTTTAGTTATAATAAAGAACTATTACTATTGTACTAATCAAATTGAATTTATAAAAGACAGCTCTCCAAGATTTCTCCAAGATTTCCCTTAACATTTTTTAAATTGAGGACTACAATTACTAAAAACTTCAATAATAGTATTTCAATAGAGCAAGTATTAATTGAACAAGTATTAATATTTAACTATATGATCGACCGTGAGGCATTGATATGAAATTATCTGTTATTGTCCCCGTATATAATGAACCCCGGACAATTGAAGAAATAATAGATCGTGTCAGGGCCTCCGATATTGGTGAAATTGAAAAAGAGATAATAATAGTAGATGATTCCAATGACGGTATTACCAGAAAAATATTAAGAGAAAAAATTGAATCAAAAGTAAATACGATAATTTACAATGAAAATAAAATGGGTAAAGGCGCCGCAGTCAGGACAGGTTTAAAAAATGTAACAGGCGATTTTATTATAATTCAGGATGCTGATCTTGAATATGATCCCGGAGAGTATGCATTGCTGCTTAAATCTGTTTTGGATGGTGAAGCTGATGTTGTTTTAGGCTCAAGATATATTAATAGAACACCGCAAAAAGATGAAAATCACTGGCACTTTTTTGGAAACAGATTTTTAACAATACTTTTTAATATTTTCACACATATGCATTTAACGGATGTAAATACGTGCTATAAATTATTTAAAAGTGAAGTTATCAGTTCGATAATAATTAAAGAAAACAAATTCGGAATTGATGCAGAACTTGTTTTAAAAGCAGTAAAATTAACTGCAAGAATCAAAGAGGTGCCAATTACATACCATGCAAGAAGCTATAGTGAAGGTAAAAAAATAGGCTTAAAAGATGCATTTAGAGAAATTTTGGTTTTATTTAAATATGGTTTATCCAGAACTGAAAAAAGTAATTTCAATAAAGTTGCCTAAAATTCCAGAACAAAAAGGTTTCTAACTATGGAAAAAATTAATATTAATGAAAATCTTTTTAAAAAAATAAAAGCATATGATGGTCCAATTCACTTAGTCTTAATCGCTACAAAACCGGATATTATCAAACAGGCACCTTTAATCTTAGAGCTTAAAAAAAGAAATGAATTCGTATTGGTTGTTCATTCAGGTCAACATCATGACTGGAATCTTTCGGGCGGTTTGGAAGAGGAATTCAATATTTATCCCGACATTAATTTAAACATTAAGGGTTTTCTTTATGAACAGCAATCTCAAATTATCGACAGGTTAGGTTTTATCCTATCTGAAATTAAAAAAATTGGAAAGCAGGTTATTCCCTATATATATGGAGACACGACGACTGCTGTTGCCGGTGGAATTGCTTCTTTTGCAAATCTTATTGGTGCTGCTCACATTGAAGCAGGACTGAGGACAATGAGCCCGCCCAAAGAATTTATTATGAATCTTTTGGGAAACTTTAACGTTGATAACTTTTTTGAGGACCTGAAAGAGACAAGCCTCTGGAAGAAAGGTTCATACGAACCTTATCCCGAACAGTTTGATACCAGGGCGGCTGCACCTTCGGCTGGCGTTCATTTTGCTCCTACAAGAATAAATTCAGAAAATCTTTTGGACGAAGGATACGCAAGCGAGAGAGTTTTTGTTGTCGGCAATCCGGTAAGTGATACTATAAATCTTATTGAAAAACTAGTTGAGAAAAGTAACATTTTTG
>JAMCVO010000159.1 GCA_023475715.1 Actinomycetota bacterium | reverse complement strand
TCCTCATTTTTGCCTTCCCTGTTAAATAGTTTGACCGTATTTATTCCATTTATAGCTTCATGTATGTAGGAATTCATATTTGAAATTTTGGTTCTTATTATTTTAAAGGACATTCTGACTTTTTTTCTGAAAATAATAGTTGCTGCTGCGAGAAGTATGAGTACGGAAAAAGTAACGAGAGAAAGTTTTAAATTTAAACTTATCATTACTATCATAACACCTGCAATCATGAAAATGTCACCAAAAAGGGTCACAATTCCGGAGGACAGCATTTCATTTAACGCCTGTACATCGGTGGTAATTCTGGTCAGAATCCTTCCGACGGGATTTTTGTCAAAAAAAGACATTTCCATCTTATGGACATGGTTGAAAATATCCATTCTCATATCATACATTATTTTTTGGCCCAAATATTCTGTCATATACTGCTGGAAATATCTTATTAAAAATTCAGCAAGTATTATTGCTCCGTAAAGAAGGACAATATATAAAAGGCCATCAAGTTTTCCCGGAGTTATATAACTGTCTATAGCCACCTTTATAAGATAAGGACCCGCTACTTCCAGCAATGCTGTAATCAGCAGCAAAAATATTGTTAGAACCAAAAGAGTCTTATACGGTCTTACATATTTAAAGAGCTTGGACGCAGTTTTCCAGTCCAGCTGCTTTTCTTCAGCTTCTTTCTCGTATAAGTTGTTTTTAAATGTACCCTTCATGTTAATATTTTTATTTTTTGTCTGTTTTTCTGTTAATTCTGTTTAAATCTCTTCATCAAGTTTTTCCGATAACTGCTGTCTTTGGTACAGCTTCTGATAAATTCCGCAGCTCTTCAATAACTGGCTGTGGGTCCCTGTCTCAGTTATTTGTCCCTCATCCAAAACTAAGATAAGGTCCGAATCCTTAATAGTTGAAATACGGTGAGAAATTATTATTCTTGTAAGATTTCCAGTTTTTTCTTTCAAGTCATTCAGTATCAGCTCTTCGGTATTGGTATCAACACTAGAGAAAGAATCGTCTAAAATTAAAATTCTGGGTTCGATTATAATTGCTCTTGCGATTGCAAGTCTTTGCTTCTGCCCTCCCGAAAGTGTTACCCCTCTTTCACCTATGATTGTTGCATACCCATCCGGAAAACTTAAAACATCCTCATGCAAGTGGGAAACTTTGGATGCCTGGAGAACTTTATGCTCGATTTCATCCGGTGACAGGCTTGCAAAAAGTTCTTCTCTTCCGAACTGTATGTTTTCCTTGATTGTTTTGGAGAAAATAAAAGGTTCTTGAGTCACATAGCCTATATTTGATCTCAACATTGCCAAATTCAGGTCTTTCAAGTTGTGCCCGTTGATTGTGAGATACCCTTCCTGGGGGTCATATAGTCTTGGAATTAAATTTACAATTGTAGATTTACCGGAGCCCGTAAATCCAACAATTCCAACCTGTGTGCCTCCCTTTATTTCAAAGTTAATATTTCGCAGTATCCAATCGTTGCTGATGCTGTCATTTTTTTTGTTGTCTTCATTGGCTGCTTCATAACTTTGGTATTGCGGATATTTGAAAAACACATTTTTAAAAATAATATTGCCATTCAGGTGTCTGACTCCCGAAGGTTTTGGAGGATCGGTTATCGAAGGTTTAATTTTGAAAACATTATTCAACCTGCCCATAGATACCGAACCCCTTTGGATAAGATTAATAACCCATCCAAGCGATATCAACGGCCAGGTGATGGAGCCAATGTAAGCGCTGAACTGAACGAACTGTCCCAGTGTAAGAACTTTAGCTATTACCTGTTTTCCGCCTACCAGCAGAACAACCATTATTCCGATACCGCCAATAAAAATCATTGCAGGCCAGAAGATACTTCTGATTTTTGCAAAAGCCATATTCTTCTTTATATATTCCCTGTTTAAGTCAGAAAATGTATCTTTTTCATTTTTTTCCTGGGTAAAAGATTTTACAACTTTTATTCCGGCAAGGCTTTCCTGAGTCCTTGCCGATAGTGATGCATATTGTTCTTGCGATATCTTAAACCTCTCGTAAAGCTTTGAACTCAACCACCAGACAAGCAAAGGCAGTATTGGAAATGCAATCATTGAATAAAATGAAAGCTTTACATTTATCAGAAACATTACAATCAGCGTAGAAATGAATATGAATATTGTATTGAATAAGTTTAAAAGACCCGGGCCAAGAAAGTTTCTGACAGCATCAAGATCATTGGTAATAAGTGCCATGATGCTCCCGGTTCTGTTATTTTCAAAAAATGAGGAATCAAGCTTTTGAAAGTGAGAAAAGAAATCAGCTCTTATACTATATTCGATTTTTCGGGAAACTCCAATTAAAAGCTTTCTCATATAGAATCTCAAAACACCTTCAACAGCAGAAACAGCAAGGAGCATCAATCCATATTTGATTAATTGCACCTGACTGTGAGGGAGTTTTCCGATGCTGTCAATGGCAAGCTTTAAGATCCACGGAATAAGCAGCCCGATAAGATTTGTAAATAATATATATAAAACACTTCCCGTTAAGACAAGCTTATGTTTTTTAAAATATTTGGATAGCGAAAGTAATTCTTTAACCTTGTACCTCAAATCTCTAAATTTTATAAAGAAAGTCTATCGTAATTCTTAAGATAAGTGAAACTTTAATTATTATAATAACTGAATAAAAATTGCAACTAAATGGCAACTTCTTATGATTTTTTAATTGACTTCATACTCAATTTATAATATCATACTTATGGTGATTATGTATGAAATTAATAAATTCTGTAAGAGTTGGTAAAAAGGGTCAGGTAGTCATACCAGAATATATTCGTAAAAGTTTAAATCTTGATGAGAATTCAATTCTTTCAATTTACCTTGATTTAAATGAAGATAAGGTGGTATTAATACCGGCAAATAAATTAGGTTCACTAACAAGAGGCATGCTAAAAGGTACCTGGGGCAGCACCAGGGAAGAGGCAGATAAGTATATTAATAAGGAAAGAGATACTTGGAACAGGAATTATTAGAATTAGCACAAGCCATTAATACTGAAAATACTATTTTGGTGGATACCCCATTTTTAATATATCATCTTGAAGATATAAAGCCATATTCGGATATTACTGCAGAGATCATGAATTTGGTTGGTGAAAAAAATTCAAAAATTTTTTTAAGCTTAATAAGTTATACAGAGATACTTGTAGGAGTTTTAAATCAAAAAAAACCAGCCGCAGAAAAAGCTTTTAAAGATTTTATCAGGAGCAACCCATTTATGGAAATTCTGGATTTTAAGCATGAAATAGCAGGGTTGGCGGCAGATATTCGCTCTGAAACTAATTTGGGACTTGCAGATTCCATAATTGCTGCAACTGTAATTAAAGCTGATATAAAAATTTTAATAACAAACGATACGGGGTTTTTAAAAGTAAAAAATAGAGACCTTAAAATAATACTACTTGATAGCCTTGTAGGTAATAAAAATCCTTAATATAATTTATAAGAACTTTTTGGATTCCACAAATATAAATGAAGTAATTGCCCAAAACTTATGTATTCCAAATAAAAAATTGGTGTTTTGGATAAAAAATTAGTGACAATACTGACGGTAATATATTTGATGTAAGCCTTACAATACTTTCGGCCTATTTTTGGAATGTTTTCTTTTTATCATCAGGAAAGACGCTATCTTGTGGTATCAGAGGAAATAAAAGATATATGCAGAAATATCAATAAAGCGGTATTTACTAAACACAATTTTTAAAAAGGTGGGAAGAAATGATCCCTGTCCCTGCGGCAGCGGGAAGAAATATAAGAAATGCTGCGCCAAATAGACATGATTATAAGCAAGCAATAAATACTCTTCAAATAGTAAGTGTTGTCAGAATATTTTAAATATTGTGTTTCAAGAACCTTAAATACTGCAAAAGAGGAATCACTTTTTAGCATCAATCCAGTAATAAAAAAAGAAAGCTCTCGCCTGGAATATTCCCATCGTCATTTTGTATTTTCAATACCTAAAATAATGAGGATATATTTTCTATTTGACAGGGCTCTTTTAAAAGAGCTTTCAAAAATTGCCTGGGAAGTCATAGATTGTGATTATGTGGATTTTTAAAAAGAGATAAGTTTCTCCTAAATAAAGCCTTGTCCAAAACCGATAGGTGTAATCATAGTTTCACATAAAATATATTACCGGAAAATATTTATGCTTATTTTTTATCCAAAATCCCTTGTTTATTTTAAATTCATTCTTTTTAGCAAATGCATTACCAGTTTTAAGTAAAATATCCCGGCACATATCTTATTTATACATGAGGGATCCAAAAGCAAATTCTTATAAATATAAATTATAAGTTAATGTCATATAATAGTATTGCTTGACATAAGTATCATAATCTACTATATTGTTATTATGATAAAGTCATTTAATTCTAAAGAGACTGAAAAGATCTGGGAAGGTGATTTCTCGAAAGAATATCTTAATGATATCCAAAATATTGCCCGAAAAAAGCTCAGGATGTTAAATAACTCTTTTGATCTAAGTGACTTAAGAATACCTCCTTCAAATAGACTGGAAAAATTGAGAGGAGACAGAAAGAAGCAATATAGTATAAGGATAAATAACCAGTGGCGCATATGTTTTATGTGGAAAAACAATGATTGTTATAATGTTGAGATTACTGATTATCACTAATTAAAAGGAGTAATAACATAATGGAAAAATTAAAAAATATCCACCCCGGCGAGATTTTAGATGAAGAGTTTCTAAAGCCTTTAAATATTTCTGCCTACAGACTGGCAAAAGAAACACATTTGGATCAGACACGTATTTCTGAGATAATCCATAAAAAAAGAAGAATAACCGCTGATACTGCCCTGAGGCTGTCCAAGTTCTTTGGTAACACCCCACAGTTCTGGCTAGGTCTGCAAAATGATTATGATATAGAAGAAGAAAAATCAGGTATAGATGCTGAATTGAAGAAAATTCAACAACTGCAGGTAGTATAACTTTGATATAATGTAATTGATAAAGGTAAATAATAAAGTATTCTCAAGTTCCACCCAAACTTTTTAAAGATTTTTATAACACCCTTGGGTTTCAGCAGTGGAACTTGAGGCACTATACTTAAACCTCCACCTACCGTGTAGAAATGGTTAGTGTATTCCCTTTTCTGCCCTAACTTCAAGGCATTCCTTAATTGCATCCTGTATGTTTTTCCTGCCTCTTTTTCTGTTTTTCCCTGGCTTATAAGCAATGAAAGAAGAAATTATAAAAAAAGGATTAGATAAAATTGTGGATATTATTTGCTGATAAAATACCCGTTTCTAAGTATAATAATATAATAACAATAATGATTTGAAATGAAAGGCAAAATAAATGAATTATTTAATTGGCCTGGATATTGGCACTACTTCAACAAGGGCAATACTCATTGGTGAAGATGGCAAATTGATCTCCTCAGCTACCAGCGATTATCCTTTAATCACTCCCAGGCCCGGCTGGGCAGAGCAGCATCCTGAGGACTGGTGGAAGGCAACAGTTGATGTAATCAAAAAAGTAATCGAAAATTCAAAAATTTCTCCAAAAAGCATAGCAGCGATAGGGCCTTCAGGTCAGATGCATGGGAGCGTTTTTGTGGACAGGAATGGAAATGTACTGCGGCCCGCGCTCCTCTGGTGTGATCAGAGAACTCAAAAGCAGTGCAACGAGATATATAATATCTTTGGTTATGAAAATTTCATCAAGCTTTCATATAATAAAGCATTGACAGGTTTTACAGCTCCTAAAATCCTTTGGCTAAGAGAAAACGAGCCCGATAAATATAAAAATATTTACAAGATTCTTCTGCCAAAAGATTATGTGCGGTTTAAATTATCAGGAACATATGCAACAGAAGTTTCCGATGCATCAGGTACGATTCTTCTTGATATTGCAAAAAGAACCTGGTCGGATGAAATCCTTGCAGGGCTGGATATAAGCAAAGGCGTGCTGCCGGAAGTGTATGAATCTCCGGAAATTTCGGCAAAGGTAAATGCGGAAGCTGCCGGTCTTACAGGGCTTCTTGAAGGAACGCCAATAGCTGGTGGAGCAGGGGATCAGGCTGGTGGAGCTGTAGGTTCCGGAATTGTAGCTCCCGGCCTTATATCAGATTACCTGGGAACCTCAGGTGTTGTTTTTTCATACAGTGATGATCCGGTTTATGACACCCAGGGAAGGTTGCATTCTTTCTGTCATGCAGTCCCGGGCAAGTGGCATCTGATGAGCGTTACTTTAGCGGCTGCCGGTTCATTGAAGTGGTACGATGATACATTTGGCCCGAGCAAAAAGATAATGGAGCAATATCCTGATAAAAAAAGCTACAAGCTTCTGGATATTCAGGCTGAAAACGCTCCAGCCGGTTCGGAAGGCTTGATATTTTTACCCTATCTTTCTGGTGAAAGGACACCTTATGCAGACCCATATGCAAGAGGTGTTTTTTTCGGAATATCTTATATTCATAACCAGGATCATTTTGCCAGAGCGATACTTGAGGGTGTTGCTTACAGCCAGCTTGACTGCCTGTCTCTCATAAGAGGTACCGGAGTAAATTCAGATAAGATTGTTTTATTTGGCGGCGGGGCAAAGAGCAGAATCTGGAAGCAAATAGCAGCAGATATCTTTGACACTAAAATAGTAACCTTAAATGTTGAAGAGGGGCCCTCATATGGCGGGGCGTTACTGGCCGGAGTAGGTTGTGGTATCTACAAAAGTGTTCAAGCAGCTGTTAGTAAAATTATAAAAGAAAAAGATGAAACATCCCCCATAAAAGAGAATGTTGAGATTTATAAAAAGTTCTATGGTATTTATAAAAGTCTTTATGAAGACTTAAAACAAGATTTTGCAGATCTTGTAAAAATTTAAAAGAGTTAAGATAAAATCGGGAAATTTATGATAAAATAACATAAGAATTATTTTTATTATTTTTTTAATTTAAAACATTGAGTAGTAATAATTTTTTACCCTTAAATCAAATTATTTGTGGAGATTGTGTAGATATTCTAAAAAAGTTTCCCAATAGTTCGATAGACTTGATAGTCACATCACCACCATATGCAGACAGCAGAAAGGAAACGTATGGCGGCATTAAACCAAACGATTACCCAGATTGGTTTTTTCCTAAGAGTAAAGAATTTTTCAGAGTTCTTAAACCAACAGGGACCTTTATATTAAATATCAAGGAAAGAGTTGTAAATGGTGAACGGCATACATATGTTTTGGAGATGATATTGGGAATGAAAAAACAAGGTTGGTTGTGGACGGAAGAATTTATTTGGCATAAAAAAAACTGCTATCCCGGAAAGTGGCCTAATCGATTCAGAGACTCCTGGGAAAGATGTCTGCAATTTAACAAGACCAAAAAATTTAATATGTATCAAGAAAATGTAATGATTCCAATAGGGAATTGGTCTAAAACTAGATTAAAAAAACTCAGCAAAACGGACCAAATAAGATTTGAATCAAAAAGCAATAGTGGTTTTGGTAAAAATATCTCAAATTGGCTGGATAGAGATAAAGTATATCCTTCTAACGTATTACATCTTGCAACAGAATGTTCTTATAAAGAGCACAGCGCTCCTTTTCCACTAGAATTACCCGAATGGTTCATTAAATTGTTTACAATTGAAAGCGATATTGTCCTTGACCCGTTTTTAGGCTCTGGTACCACAGCAATTGCTGCAACGAAATTAGGGAGAAACTATATTGGTATTGATATTAAAAAAGAATATTGTGAAGTAGCTCTAAAAAAACTCGATAATATCCCTGAAAATATTTTTAGTGTTAGCTTTAACTAAGAGATGATCGAATGAGTAATATTGATATTAATGATATTAAAAGTTATGTTAGTGAAAATATAATAAAATTTCATCAAAATAAGTTAGAATCTTTAAAAAAATTAAGGCTGAAAATAATTTTGAAAAGAAAGAATCCTTATTTATTTAAAGCTAAAAATATTTTCAGGGATATTATCGAGTTTTTTTAGAGCTACTTCAC
>JAMCVO010000739.1:5480-8025 GCA_023475715.1 Actinomycetota bacterium | reverse complement strand
AGTCTTGGAATAGATTATGAGGCATGCAGAAAGGTGAGGGAAATAAAAAGAAGTGAAATATGCAATCACCCTAATCCTGATTTTAAAATTAAGGTAATAAAAGATTCTGAGTTTGAAATAAGAAATCTGCTGGATATTTTTTATAGAATAAAAACTGCTGCAGATAAAGACGAAAAACTGGTTTTAATTTTACCTCAGCCGCATCCACTATACGCAAAGGTAGCATATTTTATTAACAAATTTAAGGTTAACTGTAAAAAATTATATACGTTTAACATGGATGAATATGCGGATGATGAGGGACATATTGCTCCTGAAAGTTTTAAGGGTGGTTTCATGTATGCAATGAAAAATAATTTTTATAAGAATATAGATAAGGAACTAAGACCACCAGAAGATCATATTTGCGGACCGAATAATAAAAATTTAAAAGACTATGGGAAAATGATTGAAGATTTAGGCGGGGCAGATGTCTGCTATGGTGGAGTAGGCTGGAGCGGTCATATTGCATTTGTAGAACCTGGTTCAAAAGAATTTGCCGGTACTTTGGATGAATGGAAGGAAATGGGCACAAGAATTGTTACATTAACCCCGTTTACTATAGCTCAAAACAGTCTTGGAATAGATTATGGGGCGAGCGGTGACTGGGCATCTTTACCTCCGAAAGCTGCTACAATAGGGCCTAAAGAAATAATTTCCGCAAAACTTAGAAGTTCCTGGAATCCTTTTACGGTTAACAGTGATGTATCGTGGCAAAGATTTATTGTTAGATTTGCCGCCCATGGACCTGTAACTAATTTAGTTCCGGCAACAATTTTACAGACTTTAAGGACTGATTTTTATATTTCCGAAACTAACGCACAAGATATAAAGTGGATTCCTTATGTTCAAAAGTTTTTATCATAATTTTTCCCAATATTTCTTTAATTTAATTAAGAAGGAGGTGTAGTTAAATTTAAAAAACTATGTTAATAAAATAGGAAAATATTAACTTAGTTATCAGCATCTATATTAAATTAAAAGCATGGAAGGAGTGATTTTGAAATATGCAACTAAAGGGTTAATTAATAAATTATTTTATTTAAAAAATATTAAGGGATGGTGAAAAAGTGTATAAGAACAAGTCAATAATTTTATCAATAGTATTATTAATGATTTTATTAGTTTCATTTACTTTCTTAGGTTGTAAGAAATCAATTGCTACAACCACAACAGCAACTGGAACAACTGCAGCAGCTGAAACAACTACTGCGGTTGCCGAAACAACAGAAAAAAAATCAACTGTTTTAACAATGGCCAGCCCGCAGGATATCGACAATTATAATCCGTTTACGCAGCAGTATATTGCATTCAATATATTTAAATATAACCTTTATGAAACTCTGCTGATATATGATGAAAAAGGAGATATTCAGCCATCTCTTGCAACTTCAATAGACAAGGTTGATGATCTTACATATAAAGTCAATGTCAGGCCGAATGTTAAATTTCATAACGGTGATATTCTGAAAGCTAGTGATGTTAAATTCACCTTTAACTACATTTTGACTAATGAAGAAGCTGCATTTTTCAAACCATCATTATCTAAGATTCAGTCAATGGATGCTACTGACGACAATACTTTGGTTATAAAATTATCAGCTGTTGACCCGGATTTTTTGGGTGCTATGACCAATATTCCTATAGTCAAAGAGGGAACTGTTGATCAATTGTCAGCAAACCCGATCGGAACAGGTCCATTTAAATTCAAAGAGTGGCAGCCAAATGAAAAAACAGACCTGGTAAAATTTGATGGTTACTGGGATGCTGGAAAGCCAAAGCTTGATGAAGTTATCGTAAGACCTATAACTGACCCCAAAATTCAGGTTGCAAACCTTGAATCAAAAACTGTCCAGTTGGTAAAAAGTGTTCCACTGGAAGAATATGATGCATTAAAAGCAAACCAGGATCTGGTATTATACCCGTTAGAGAACACAACAGGAGTTGTAGTACTGGAGATTGGCCAGAAGAATAATCCAGCATTAAAAAATCCTAAAGTCCTTGAAGCCATGTGGTATGCAATGGACAGGGAAAAAATTAATAATGCATGCTTTAACGGATTGGCCAAGATCATCAACGGTCCTTATGATACAGGAAGAAAATATTTTGATGCTGGAACTAAAAAAGAAATTACCTATGACCCAGCTAAGGCAAAAGCGCTCTTGGAAGAAGCTGGTTATAAAGATGGTTTTACATTTAGTATAGATGTATTACCAGGATTTTCATGGCCAGAAAAATTTGCAGAAATATGGCAGGCAAATTTAAAGGATGTCGGGATAACCTGTAAAATTAATGTACTGGAAGCATCATTATGGATAAAAGACTATCTTGCCAGATCTTATGATATGATCTTAAATTTTGGCGGATTACCCGGTAAAGATCCAAGTGGTTTTCATAATACGATCACTGTTCCTTTAGTCACGGCAGCATTTCCTAATCCTAAAGAAATGTTAAGCTTAATTGAAAAAGGTCAGGGATTTAATGATTAAGAAATTATTCGAAATAA
>JAMCVO010000739.1:2481-5470 GCA_023475715.1 Actinomycetota bacterium | reverse complement strand
CAGTTCTTTGAGCATATTTTCCTGAAAGACGCTTATTTCGAATAATTTCTTAATCATTAAAATCTTCTAATTTATTTTATGTTTATAGAAATAAGATAGAAACTCAAAATGGTGCTCTCCCTTAAAGGGAGAGCACCAAAATATAAAAACAATATTGTGATTATAAATTGAAATATTTAATAAGCAGAATTTTACAAGTTATTCCGGTTTTAATTATCGCTACAATAATAGTTTTTATAGCTATTAGATTAGCTCCTGGCGATCCAGCCCTGATTAAATTAGGACCTAAAGGCGGCAATGACCCAGCTGCAGTTGAAAAAGTTAGACATGAAATGGGATTAGATAAGCTAATGGTAACCCAATATTTTTATTGGATAAAAGATATATCAAAGGGAGATTTCGGCGTTTCTTTAATGAATGGAGTAAGTGCTTTAAAAATAGTCAAAAGCAGAATACCTGCTAGTTTTGAATTAATATTAATTTCAATTATTCTATCTATTTTAATATCTATTATATTAGGGGTTATCGCGGGGGTAAAAAATGGTACTCTGGTTGATAAAACAATAAGTTCAATTTCAACAGGTTTAATATCTATTCCCGCTTTTTGGGTTGCTCTATTATTAATAACTGTTTTTGCAATAAAATTTAGAGTACTCCCTGCTTCCGGATACGTACCATTTCTTGAAAATCCTACAATGAACCTTAAGTTAATATTAATGCCTGCAATTTCTTTAACATTGGTAGAAATTGGCGTATTTACCAGATTTATTCGTGGAGGCATTATAGATGTAATGGGATCAAATTATATTAGAACAGCAAGAGCAAAAGGAGTTAAAAATATTCGGGTATATATTGTCCATGCTTTTAAAAACATATTAGTAACTGTTGTTACAGTAGTTGGTTTGGAGACAGGAGCTTTAATAGGCGGGACTTTATTAGTTGAACAAATATTTGGCTGGTCTGGAATTGGATGGCTTTTATTAAAATCAATCTTAAATAGGGATTATTCGATAGTGCAGTGTATTGTATTTTTGATTGTTGTTTTTTATGTTTTTATAAATTTAATTATAGATATTGTTTATGTTGTTATTGACCCAAGGGTTAAATTTTAAAAAATTTAATTAAAAGAAAAAATGTTTAATTTATTTAGAAAATATAAAATTAAAGGCATATATCTTTTTGCTTTTATTATAATTTTTTTAGTAATTTTAATGGCCTTATTCCCAGGAATTTTTACCAGAATTGATCCAAATAAAATTGTTGGGGATAGCTTGATAAGCCCTTCAAAAAAATATATTTTTGGAACAGATGATATTGGAAGGGATATTTTTTCCAGAATTATACATGGGACAAGAAATACATTATATGTGGGTTTAGGTTCTTCTATTCTTTCTGCATTGTTTGGTATTCCTTTAGGCTTAATATCAGGTTATTTTGGTGGAAAAACTGATTTAATAATAATGAGGATTTTAGATGCTCTAATGTCATTTCCAGCAATATTGTTTGCTGTCCTGATAATTGCAGTTACAGGCGCTAATGCAAGCAGCCTTGTATTTGCAATTGCTGTTATAAATTTTCCCAGATTTGCCAGAATTGTACGTAGTAGTACATTATATGTTAAAAAAATGGATTTTGTACTTGCAACAAAAACATTTGGAGCAAAAACACATTATCTGATATTTAATACAATATTAAGAAATTGTCTTTCGCCAATTGTTGTACAATTTACACTTTTAGTAGCAACTGCAATCTTAATCGAAGCTGGTATGAGTTTTATCGGTCTTGGAATACAGCCCCCAAATCCTGCTTGGGGTTCTATGTTATATGTTTCTCAACTTTATATAAGGAAGGCTTGGTGGTATGCATTTATCCCGGGATTTATGATTTTTATTGTAGTTTATTCTTTTAATTTATTTGGTGACTGGCTTAGAGATTTTTCAGATCCCAAAAAGAGAACATCGTGACTTTTAGGTAAAAATTATGCTTAAAAATGAAATAATTATTCAAAAAACATCTGCTGATAGTTTTAAAAGCAATAATGAGTACATGCTTGAGGTAAATAACTTAAAGATATATTTTGATGTCCCTGAAGGTGAAGTTAAAGCTGTTGACGATATTTCTTTTGAACTAAAAAAGGGCGAAATTATTGGTCTAGTTGGAGAAAGCGGATGTGGTAAGAGCGTAACAGCTTTGTCAATTTTAAAACTTATAAACCACCCCGGTAGAATAGTTTCTGGTAATATTAATTATTTAGAAAATAATTTAATAGATTTTAATGAAAATCAGATGAGAAAAATAAGGGGTAAGAATATCTCAATGATTTTCCAGGATTCTATGACGTCTTTGAATCCTCTTTTAAGTATAGGCACTCAATTAACTGAGACTATTTTATCTCATGAAAAAGTTAGCAAGACCGAAGCTTATAATAGAGCAGTTATGCTTTTAAAAGAAACAGGGATTTCTTCTCCTGAAAATAGGATAAAAGAGTATCCACATCAACTATCCGGTGGTATGAGGCAAAGAGTGATGATTTCCATAGCTTTGGCATGCAACCCGGATGTAATTATTGCAGATGAACCTACTACTGCTTTAGATGTAACAATACAAGCGCAAATCCTTGATTTGCTAAAAGGTCTTGTATCGAAAAATAAAATATCTGTAATATTTATTACGCACGACTTAAGCATAATTGCTGAAATGTGTGATAAGGCGATTATTATGTATGCGGGGAAAATTGTTGAGGAGGGAAAAGTTTTCGAAATATTTAAAAAACCATTACATCCCTATACTAAGGGATTATTAGGCTCACTTCCTGGTGATAAAAAAAGAGGCGAGAAATTATTTAATATAAAAGGAACCGTTCCTGTACCAATTAATTTACCCAAGGGATGTCTTTATTATGAACGATGTAATAACGCTTTAAAAAATATTTGTAATAAAATCGATCCTTCTTTAGTCCAAATATCGGATTCACATTACGTTTATTGTC
>JAMCVO010000739.1:0-2471 GCA_023475715.1 Actinomycetota bacterium | reverse complement strand
AAATATAAAAATTCTTAAAATAAATATGCTTAATGAAATTATTGATAGCAATCAAATTTTAAAGCTAATAGATTTAAAAATGTATTTTCAGGTTGGCAGAGGTTTTTTAGGCCATAATGGAGTTTTAAAAGCTGTTGATGGAGTGACTTTCTCTATTAATAAAGGAGATACTTTCGGATTAGTCGGTGAATCTGGCAGTGGCAAAACAACACTTGGTAAGTGCATATTGGGATTATATGATATTACAAGCGGTAAAATAATATTTAATGGGGAAGAGATTTCAAAACTAAATTCGACTGAATTTTTAAAAATTAGAAGGAAAATTCAGTTGATTTTTCAGGACCCGCTTGCCAGCTTAAACCCAAGATTAAAAGTCAAAGAGTTAATTGCGGAACCATTAAAGCTTCAAAAAATAAAATTGTCAAATACAGAACTTGACAAGAGTATTGATAAAGTCCTCAATGATGTAAATATTGATCTACGTTATAGGAATAGATTTCCACATGAATTTAGCGGGGGCCAGCAACAAAGAATCTGCATTGCCAGAGCATTAATATTAAATCCCAGTTTTATTGTTTGTGATGAACCAATTGCTTCTTTGGATGTATCAATACAAGCCCAAATAATTAATCTTTTAAATGATTTACAGGAAGAATATAAATTAACATATTTATTTATTTCACATGACTTGTCTATTGTAAAATTTATCAGCAACAGAATAGGAATAATGTATTTGGGCAAAATCGTTGAATTGGGCAACAGTGACAAAATTTTCAGTGATCCGGCTCATCCATATTCAAAGTCCTTGCTTTCAGCAACGCCAATCCTTGATCCAAACATCAAGAAAAAAAGAATATTACTTAAGGGAGAAATAGCCAGTCCATTTGATGTTCCTACCGGATGTAAGTTCCACACAAGGTGTAATTGCATATTGAATGAAACATGTGAAAATAATGAACCTGAATTGATAAAAATTGATGAAGATCATTATGTTGCATGCCATAGTTTCAAAGAAACATAAAATGTTAATAAGTTTTTATAGAGAAATTAAAATAAAACAGAATATTTTTATTAATTAATGAAATAGAAAAGGAAAGTGTTTAATTATGAATGGCAAAGAAAGAGCAATGAGGACAATTAATTTTAAAGAAATAGATAAAGTACCAATAGTAGGAGGATTTGTTATAAAATCGAGTTTTTTAGAAAAAGTTAGTGGTGGCATGAATTTTTGGGAAAATCCATGTATGACCGCTATTAAAGCATATAGAGCTTTGGATGTAGATTTAATAATCCAGCTACTCTTACCTTTTTCAAAAGATCAATTCTGGTATGATGATTGGAGAAAAATAAAATTTAACTTAGATGCTTATAAAAGTCCTGAAGAAGTAATAGATTACATTGATAAGCTACCTTCAAGAAAAGAATTAAAAAATAGTTTTAACTCTGAAGAAGCATATAAAGAATATTTAAATAATTATACATATAATCAAGCAAATATAGGTGAAGATATTTTATGGTTGCCGGGTCATATTGCTGGGTTATGTAAATTTGAATGGTATGAGAATTTTGGATATGAAAATTACTTTATGGCATTAATACTTTATAAAAATAAATTACAAAATTTGTTTGAATACTCTGCTGAAGAAGGGAAATTAAAAAACGAAGCTATAGCCATGGCTATAAAAAAAAATAATTTACCGCCTGTAGTATATTTAGGAGAAGATATTTGTGGCAATGGGGGTCCCATGATTTCATTAAAAGATTTGGATGAAATATATTTTCCAAATTTAGAATATTCTCTAAAACCATTAGTAGATAATGAGATAAAAATTATTTGGCATTGTGATGGGAATATCACGACTATTTTAGACAGACTTCTTAAAATAGGTGTAGATGGGTTTCAGGGGTTTCAAGAAGAATTAGGAGTAGACATAAAAAAAATTTCTGGTTTAAGGACTAAAAAAAATAATAAACCTTTGTTAGTAGGCAGTGTTTCGACCACATCAACTTTTCCATTCGGTAGCACTCAAGATATTAGAGATAGTGTTAAAAGATGTATAGATATAATGGCGCCAGAGGGTGGTTTTATGTTAGCTCCTTCTCATTCTGTATGCCCCGAAGTTCCTGATGAAAATATAATAGAATTTTTTAGTTATGGAAAAGAATATGGATATAAATTTTTAAATAAGTAGCTTTAGAATAATATTTATAAAAAGTAATAAAAAATAAATTTTCAATGAAAGGAGTCAATAACTAACGAATAAAATAAAAGAAAAAATATTAGATAAAATTGAAGAAATGCAGATAATTGATTCTCATGAACATCTTAAGCCAGAAAAAGAAACATTAAAAATCAAACGAGATGTTTTTAGTTTATTTAGTGCTTATTCCTTGCATGATTTGAAACAAGCCGGAATGAGTAAAGATCAAATTCAGTTCATATTTAACCATAACGTACCGCTGGAAGCACG
>JAMCVO010000041.1 GCA_023475715.1 Actinomycetota bacterium | reverse complement strand
ATTTTTGATTTATCTGTATATATTAGTACCTTTCCTCTCTAAAAATCTAATAGATCCAACAAAAATAGTTACACACAGATTTTCAATTGATGATGCCATTGAGGCATTTAATTTGGGACTTAAAGCTACTGCTGGAAAGGTACTAATATATACAGATAAATCAAAAATGCCTAAATAAATTTTAGTCTATTATTTTTTTATAAAAATAGATACAGAATGGAGTACTTATGAATAAATTACTGAAAACTAACATCCCGGATCTTGTATTTGAAGACAACAGTGTGGGAAGATTAAAAAAAGAGGTATGGGAATCAACTGATAGCCAAATTGACAAGATTTTAGCTGATTATGAAATTCCTACACAACCGCAATGGTTCAAAGAAGGCACATACCTTCAAACTACAATAAGGCATAAAATCCCTGAGATTAGAAAAAAGAACGATATTGTATTTATCCCGGTAGGATGTACAGAGCTTCATGGCCAGCATACTGTAAGTGCAATGGATACCCTTTTTGTAACCCAGATACTTGAAGGAGTAAGAAGATTTACTGCAAAGAGAGGAGTACCGATAAATATAGCGCTGCCACCACTGCTTTATGGTTCCCATCCTTATCATCATATGGGACTTCCAGGAACAGTTATAGTTCAGGAAGATAATGCCAAGGCATTTTTGCATGATGTAATGCTTGGGTTGTGGAATGATGGATTTAGAAAACAAATCATAATTAATAACCATGGACAACTCTGGATGCTGGAATCTACCATTCAGGACTTCATGAAAAAATATCAATTGCCGGGAATTTACAGAGTTATTGACTGGCACAGATCAGTCAGGGAATTTTTCAGGACAAAAGATAGGGGGGGTGAGTTTGATACACCCTTCTGTCATGCAGATGAGGCAGAAACGTCAGTAGGGCTGCTTCTTTTTTCGAATTTAGTTGATATGAAGTATGCATACAATACAGAACCGGAATTTTATATTCCGGGAGGTCACATGGACAGTGCTACTGATGCTCACTCAAGACCTTCAAAATGGTCAGAATGTGAGGGCCATGTTGGGCTTGAGCTTGCCATTACTCCTCAAGGTGTAGTGGGCCATGCTAAGAAAGCTACAGCTCAAAAGGCCAAAAGACCTGTTGTAGCGACACTTAAATACCTAACTCTTGTAAATGATGAGATACTCGATGCTCTACCTGCCGGTACGGTTCCACCAGTAGGGAAAACAACGCTGAGGACAAATAAAGAGATAGAACCGTATCTAAAAGAGCCACTAAGTAAAGGTTGGAAATCAGTTTATGGAATAAATAGGATAGGCTTTTAGGAGAGACCATTGGATCAAAAGATTTTGAAGTTAAAAGATATTGCAAAAGATATAAGATTAAACACATTTAAGGCAATAGCAAATGCCGGTGGAGGTCATTTTGGTGGCAGCCTGTCAATTATTGAAATACTGACTGTGCTGTACTTTGCTGTTATGAAAATAGACCCTAAAAATCCAGATGATGATTTACGAGATCGGTTCATTCTCTCAAAGGGTCATGGCGGTCCGGCGCTATATGTAACACTAGCGCAAAGAGGTTATTTTCCACTAACAGGGCTGGATAGTTTAGATAAACCCCTATCAAATTTCCCCAAACACGTAGACAGGTTAAAAATCAAGGGCATAGAGGCTTCCACCGGTGCTCTGGGTCAGGGACTCTCCATTGCCTGTGGAATGGCAATTTCACTAAAACAACAGAAAAAGACAAATAGCGTTTATATAGTCTTAGGTGATGGTGAACTGGACAGCGGACAAGTATGGGAAGCTGCTATGACTGCCTCAAAATACTGTCTTGATAATATTCTGGCCATTGTGGATAGAAACTGCCTGCAAATTGATGGTTCAACGGAAGATGTCATGCCACTTGATCCTCTTGACAAGAAGTTTTCAGGCTTTGGCTGGAATGTATACTTTGCAAATGGTCATGACATAGAGTCGCTTCTTGGCGCCATAAGTGAGGCAAAAAAATCAAAAGGAAAACCCTCTGTAATAATTGCCAAAACAGTTAAAGGCTGCGGGATATCTTTTATGGAAGGAAAATGGGAGTGGCACAGTGGAAAAATAAATCCTGAACAATACGAAGATTGTTTAGCACAGTTGGGAGGAGAGATTTAAATGAAATATGACCTGACTGCTGTAGCAAACACCTATAGTAAAACACTCGTTGAACTTGCATCGGCTGACAGTGATATATTTGTTTTAGAAGCTGATTTGATGAAGGCTTCCGGCACAAAAGTTTTTAAAGACAGTTTTCCGGACAGACATATAAATGTAGGAATAGCCGAGCAAAATCTTGTTGGTGTAGCAGCAGGTATCGCATCTATGGGACGAATACCATTTGCATTTGCTATGGCAAATTTTATGTCTCAGAGAGCAGCTGATCAGGTAACAATAAGTGCTGCTTACAATAAATTTAATGTTAAGCTGATTGGCGGTTTTGCGGGACTATCACAGGAAAAAAATGGTGGAACACACATATCCATTATGGATATGGCAGTAATGAGAAATCTTCCCAATATGAAAGTAATTGCTCCTTCAGATCTTTCTGAGCTATCCCAGGTTTTAAAGTTTGCTGCAGGCGATGTTGGCCCAACATATATCAGGTTATCAAGGTACCTTCCGCAAAATCTCTTTGGAGCTTCTTATAAATTCGAATTATCAAAAGCTTACCAGATTGGCAGTGGTAATGATCTTACAATAATATCTACAGGTATTACCACATGCATTGCAATGGAAGCTTTAAAGCTGCTGGAAAGTGAGGGAATCGCTTCAAGGCTTCTACACGTACCAACAATTAAACCTGCAGATGAAGAATCTATAGTCAGGTGTGCAAAGCAAACAAATACAATTATTACAATTGAGGATCATTCAACATGCGGAGGTTTGGGAGGAATGGTTGCAGAGATAATTTCTGAGAATTATTCAGCAAGACTGCATAGAATTGGTCTAGATAATTCATTTGGTATAACTGCAGATTTGGAATATCAGCTAAAATATTTTGGAATTTCAGTTGAAAACATTATAGATAAATCAAAAAAAATACTAAAAATTAAATAATATGATTAAAAAAGGATATAAAAAAGATGTACGTAATACATGAATCACAAGTAAAAAAAGTAGAGCTTCCAGGAAGAACTCTTTATCCAATGGTAGGTCCGTATGGAATAAAAAGTGAAAGAATGACTTTCGGGGTAGCATATCTGCCGCCAAATAGCAAAATGGATCCACACAAGCATATAAATGAAGAAGAGATCATATATATAATTGAAGGTTTTGGCAAAGTGCATTTTGAAGATGGAAATATCGAAGACATAGAACCAGGAAGCACTATAGTAGCTCCAAAGGGTATGGACCATATAATGGAAAATTCAAGTAAAAATACAATGAAATGGTGTTTCTGTTTTAATCCAATAGTAAGGATTGGCCCTCATGCTAAGTAATTCATCAATTTTTTTTTAATTATTAAGGAAATATAGGTGCAAAAAGAAAACATCAAAAAGCTTGAAAAGATTGCAAATAATCTAAGAATAACAGTTGTTGATATGCTCTATAAAATTGGGCTTGAAGCAAGAGGTCATCCAGGTCCAGCACTTTCAATAGCAGATATAATAGCATGCCTATATTTTAAAATACTAAAAATTGATGCTAAAAATCCAAAGTGGCCTGATCGTGATCGGTTTATACTTTCCAAGGGTCATGCCTGTCCGACTCTTTATGCAGCGCTTGCCCTAAAAGGTTATTTTAGTAAAAATAATCTCTATACACTAAGGCATGTAGGAAGCATCTTGCAGGGCCACCCTGACATGAAAAGAACCCCAGGAATAGATATGACTTCAGGCTCACTTGGTAATGGTCTTGGTGCGGGAATAGGTATGGCAATAGCAGCTAAAATTGATGCAAGAGACTATAGAACCTATGTTCTTGTGGGTGATGGTGAAATTCAGGAAGGTATAGTCTGGGAATCCATAATGTATGCAGGACATTTAAAACTTGATAATTTAGTTTTAATTATAGACAGAAACAGATGGCAGAGCTGCAGTTCAGTAGAGTGTACCTTGGATATTGAGCCTCTGTCGGAAAAACTAAAAACATTTAAATGGGACACTACTGCAATTAATGGCCATAATGTATCTGAAATAATCCAGGCATTAACCCTGCCAAATAAAGCCAAGCCTCTTGCAATAATAGCAAATACTATAAAGGGGAAAGGTGTATCGTTTATGGAAGAAGACAATTCCTGGCATCAAAGGGCAATAACGTCTAAAGAATACCAAATAGCAACGTCTGAGCTAATACGGGGAGACTCCTGATGAAAGATTTAAAATCAACAAGAGTTGCATTGGGCGATGCTCTGCTTGAACTTGCTGACTCAGGATTAGATGTTGTTGCAGTTGCAGCAGATACTTCAAAGTCTATGACTGTATCTATCTTAAAAGATAAGTATCCGGATAGAATTTATGATTGCGGCATTGCAGAGCAGAATATGATTATGATATCAGCAGGTCTTGCATCGACAGGTAAGATAGTCTTTGCAACAAGTTATTCAACATTTACTTCAATGAGAGTACTTGAACAGCTCAGAACCTTTGTTTGTTATCCAAATCTAAATGTTAAAATATTTGCAGGCATGGGAGGATTCAGTGGTGGTATTGAAGGTGCTACACACATGGCACTAGAGGATCTTGGCATAGTAAGATGTATCCCTAATTTAGTTATTTTGAACCCAGCTGATTACTACTCTACAAAAAAAGCAGTTATTGAAGCAGCAAAAATTAAAAGTCCATGCTATATAAGAGTTGGAAGAGATGCAACACAGGTATTATTTGGCGAGGATTATAAATTTTCTATTGGAAAGGCAAATTTACTAATTAATGACGCAAATGACTTTGGACTGGTAGCATCAGGTACTGTGCTGGGCAGCGTCATGGAAGCTGCCAGAAAGTTAAAAGATAATGGATATGACTTTAAACTTTTAGAAATGCCAACTCTAAAACCCATAGATGCTGAATCAATAATTAACCTTGCAAAAAAAACTAAAAGAATTTTTACAATTGAAGAACATAATATTACAGGAGGCCTTTATTCGGCAGTATGTGAAGTACTATGTAGAGATTATCCTGCATATGTTTATCCCATTGCTACTCATGATATATTTGGTGAATCCGGGACTCCTGCAGAACTTGCCAGAAAATATAAGCTGGATACAGAGGGTATTTATGACCAGATAGAAACAGTATTAAAGACTGGTTTTTGAAAAAGTATAGAATTTTTTAATAAAATAAAAGCCTGCAACTAGTTTGGCAATAAACCTAATTATTTAAAGACAAATCTAATATTTGTGAATAAATTAACATCTTATAACTTTATTATATTGAAGTAGTATCTGTGTTAATATATTAACATTCTGCGTAAAATGTTAATTAATTCACATTAATGGATTTTTTTAAGATTTTTACAACTTCTTCAGTAAATCAGTAATTGATACCGGAGAATTGATATTTTTTATATTCTATAAGTCTTCATTTAATGAGGTTTTGAGTTAGACTTTATGGGATTCTTTTGGGTTATCTATTTTGAAGTATGTCATACCCTTAATATCAATTTCATCTTTTTTATACCGTCCAAAACTCCAATGGTCTTCTCTTTCCATCATTATTACCCAGACTATTATGCCAAAAAGTAAGCCTGATATTTCACGGTTATAATTTGCAGCTTTTGTGTAAATTGGCTCAAATACAGTACCATTCCAATTATGCCCTGGCATCCAGCTTGAAGTGTGAACTTCGTTAGCATCGATTTTATTGTTTAGTGTTTCATAAATATCCTCATATTCTTTTTTTGAAAGAGCTGATAAAAGCCTGGAATAATGATCCTGATGGGGTATTTCCTTTATTTGTTTTAATTTACTTCCATCAATTGCCTATAACATTTAGATTTTCACCTCGCTATTCTTATGGTTTTATGCTTTGGATATATTTTTCAAGGAATTATTTATCTGCTACAAAAAATTAACATTAATAAAATAAACTTTGAATAAGATCCTCTTTGTTTAATTCCAGATATTTTGAAATATCCTTTAAAATGTTGTTTAAGGTTCCGATTTTTAAATCTTTATGTTTGGGTATTGTTATGTGATGCTCTTTACTTTTAATATTTGAAGTAAGCCTTATATGGCTTCCAGTTTGACGAGTTATTTTGTAATCATATTTTTTTAATAGTTGAATTAAATTGTCACTGCTAGTATCTCTTGGAATTTTCATACAGAAATTAATTCATCTTTTACCAAATGTAGTCTTATAATTTTTGGGATATTTTCTTTATTAAAATGACAGAGTACTGCATCTTTTACAGCTTCCTTTAGGGATTCCATATTTTCCGCTTCTGTATAGATAGAATAATCTAGAGCCCTTGCTTCAAAGCCACCTTCTTTTGATTCTTCTATTATAAAAATTATTTCATTCATTTAAATTCACCAAAATTTTTTAAATAATAAATTTTTACATAAGTAAATTTATCATATCTGAATTTAAAAAGAAAACCATATCTCATAAAGAGACATTTTACTTTATTGTTCTTATTCTGGATTATGATAACTTCATTATTTTAGGTAGTTTCAACAATTGCTGAAACTATATCAAATATAAATAAAATACTTTTTTAGTAACGAACAATATAATATATAATAATGATTCCTTGATTCTTGTTGATATGAAATACTTTGACTGTTTATAAGAGAACTCTGAAATTAAAATGATAATAGAAGTAGATATTAATAAAATTAGAAGACTAGCAAAAAATAAAGAGGATAAAAACTATGAATTTCGTTCTTTTTTGAAAGGTTGTGATTTGGAAGAGATAGATATAATCGTACAAAGACTATATAGGAATATATCTTCTAAAATTGATTGTAAAATCTGTGGGAATTGCTGCAAAAAGGTATCTCCAGTGCTAAATATAAAAGATGTCAAAAGATTGGCTAATGGGTTAAAAATATCTATAGATACTTTCAAAGATAAATATCTAATGGAAAGAGAGAATAATGAAGGAATCACATTCAATAAGAAACCCTGTCCATTTTTAAATAATAACATATGTTCTCAATATGAATACCGTCCAGAGGATTGTCGGTCATACCCGCATCTGCATAAAAAATATTTTGTTTCGCGTTTGATAAATGTTATTGACAATACATCAGTTTGTCCAATAGTGTTTAATGTCTATGAAGCCTTGAAAGAAGAGGTCTGGAATGATCCTGTGATTGATAATTTAAGTTAATTTGTTTAGAATTGTCAGGATTTGTCACTGGTGTTACTTTACCCCAGGAGATTTTTTTATTTTATCAAACTAAAAACCTGGGTCTAAGTGAGAGGTTCTTATAGTTAAGGTTGAAAAAATGTTATTCATAAGCGAAGAAGAGCTAAACCTATATATGTCTTTATTTAAAGGTAGAAATGACATATATGCAAGAAGATGGGAAAAAAATGGAAAATCCGGCTATACTCCTGCCTATAGATTTGATTGGAATGAATACTTAAAACACAAAGCCAGGGGTGGAAATTTTCAAAATTTTAGTAATAAAGAAAAAATACCATTAACAAAAGATGTAGTAAAAAAACATTTAATAGGAGCTTATTTTATAGGTATTTATCCCTTACTTGAAGACAATACTTCTTATTTTATTGCTGTAGATTTTGATGGAAAAGAATGGAAAAAAGATTCAAGGAAGTTTCTGGTTGAATGCATGTCACTAAAAATTCCTGTCTACCTTGAAAAATCTTTATCAGGAATGGGTGCCCATTTATGGATTTTTTTTAAAAATAAATACCCTGCCTCTAAGAGCCGTAGGATATTTTTAGAAATAATCAGAAAAGTATTCAATCTATCAGAATTTGATAGAGAAGTCAGTTTTGACAGAATCTTTCCTAATCAGGACTACCATTCAGGCAAAGGTCTCGGAAATTTAGTAGCCTTACCTTTAAATGGTAGGTATCTAAAAGAAAATAAAATG
>JAMCVO010000760.1 GCA_023475715.1 Actinomycetota bacterium | reverse complement strand
AATTTGTTGATAGGTATTAACAACAGCTAATTTAATGGAGAATCTTCCGATTAAAAATAACAGTTTTGACAAGGCTGTTATGAGTGAAGTAGCAGAACACCTGCCTAATGATGTTAAGGGCCTTAAGGAGGTATTGAGGATTTTAAAACCTGGTGGAGTATTGGCATTAACTGTGCCTAATGCAAATTACCCTTTTTTATGGGATCCTGTAAATTGGTTATTGGAACGGATATTTAAAACTCATGTTAAGTCTGGGTTTTGGGCAGGTATTTGGAATCAGCATATTAGGTTATATAAGCCTCAGCAAATCAGGGATGCTTTGGAAAAAGCAGGTTTTTATGTAAGTAAAGTAGAAGTTCAAACTAAATGGTGTTTACCTTTTAATCATTACCTGATAAATATAGGAGCCAGGATGTTAAAGGCACAAATGTTACCAAATAATTTGCGTAGCCAAGTAAATAAATTTGAGGAATTTGATTCCAAACAAAGGTCATTCATACCAAAATTATATTTTGGTATGGCAGAATTTGCTGATAGCTTCAATAAAAAAAATAACTCTAATGTAGGTATGACAATTTTTGTTAAAGCAGAAAAACCCAAAAAGGGGAATTAAAATGATAAATTTGGCTTTAATTGGGGTTGGGGCCTGGGGTAAGAATTTCCTCTCTACTGTAAAGTCTTTCAATAATTGCAGAATCAAATACGTGTGCTCTAAAACACAAAACACCCTTCAATCTTTACCTGATAATTATATTAAAACAACAAACTATAAGGATTTTTTTAAATTCTCTGACATAAACGGCGTGATAATTGCTACGCCTGCCTCTACTCATTTTCAAATTGCTAAAGATTTATTAGAAAAAAATATGAATTTACTTATAGAAAAGCCTTTAACAATCGATTATCAAGAAGCGCTGAAATTAAAGTTATTACAAGATAAAAGCAGATCGAAAGTATTACTGGGTCACGTTTACCTATTTGATCCTGCATATATTAAAGCGAAAAAATTAATCAAAGAGATAGGGCCAATACAGTATCTTTTCCATGAAATGTTAAATAGTGGCCCGTTTTGTAAGGATGTTTCAATTCTTTGGCATCTAGGGCCCCATACTATTTCTCTTTTCCTGGATATTTTTCAAGAAGACCCAATTGAAGTAAAAGCATGGGGATTTTATGACCTTGTTTTCTTAAATCTTAAATTTCCAAACAAGACTCAGGCTTTCGCAAAATTAAGCTGGTTGTCTCCTACAAAAAAAAGAGAATTGGTAATTGTGGGAAGCAATAAAACTATAGTTTATAGCGATTTAGTAAAAAAGAAAGTTGCTTATTACCATCAAAATATGAATCCGCTCTCTAAAGTTACATATCCGGCTTATGGCAGTGGTAAACCATTGGAGATCGAAGTTAAAGAATTTATTGATGCGATCCAAGAAAACAAGGATATTGAAAAATCTAATTTAGATTTTGGAGTTAAAGTCACCAGATTGCTTACTTTGGCTGAGAAGTCTTTAGAGAATAATGGAAAGGTAATGAAGATAAAATGAACAAAGAAAAATTAAAATTTTATTTTTGGTCAATGGCAGCATTAGGAGACGGCTTGTCCGGAAGCGACAGAATCTTTATTGAGTTAGCAAGGCGGTTTAGTAAAAAGTATCCGGTAAATATATACCTTTGGGAAGAAGGTTTAGAGATGTGTCAGCGCCAAAATCTCAAGGAAACTGACAAGTTAAAATTTAATATCCTAAAAATGGGAATTTGGTGTAAGCTTGGATTTATTTTGTGTTATATCTCCAGGATTATACGCTCAATTATTGAAGCTGCAAGAATTAATGCTTCGGCTGACAGAGTAGTTGTTTACTCTGCCTCAGAATTTTGGATGGATTCACTACCAGCCTTAATTCTAAAACTCCGATATCCAAAAATTACCTGGGTAGCTGCTTGGTATCAAACTGCACCTAACCCATGGACTGGGTTTTCAGAAGGGGATAGGGAAAAAAAATATAGAATAAGTAGTTTTTTCTACTGGTTAGTTCAATTTTTCATTAAGCCTTTTATAGCAAAATATGCAGATCTAGTTTTAGTAAATAACGAGGAAGAGAAAAAAATATTCCCAAAGTTGGTATCAGAAAATCGCGTGCAAGTAATGCTTGGTGCTGTAGACTTGGAACTAATTAATCAGTGGCAAGATAAAACAAAAAAATTACCAAAGATTTATGATGCTGTTTTTCAGGGCCGCTTCCATCCACAAAAAGGAGTACTGGAATTAGTAGATATTTGGAAGTTAGTAGTAGATAAGAAGCCAAAAGCTAAACTGGCTATGATTGGTGATGGTCCATTAATGTCTGATGTTTTATCTAAAATTAAGAAATTAGGGTTGGAAGAAAATATTAAACTTTTTGGTTATGTTTATGACGGTCCAGAGAAATATGCTATCTTTACCCAAAGCAAATTGGTAGTACATCCTGCTTTTTTTGATTCGGGGGGCATGGCTGCTGCAGAAGCGATGGCTTTTGGATTACCTGCTGTTGGTTTTGATTTAAAGTCTTATGAGTCCTACTATCCTGAAGGAATGGTGGAAGTAAAAATTGGAGATCTGCGAGGATTTGCAAATGCAGTGATAAGATTCCTAAGTGATTCTGTATATGTAAATAAGGTAGGTAAGGAAGCTTTGGCAATGATTCGCCGGAGCTGGTCTTGGGATGTTAGGACTACTGATCTTTTGAGCAGGATTGAGGGTTTAAAGGTGAGCACGCATAGTATAAGAAAGCCTTTTATTTTATTGCTTGTAGCTTTAATAATACTGATTTCATTGACTACTTTTCATGAGGGTCTTGGTTTTGATTTAAGAGGTGAAGACTGGTATGCGCTTTGGTTTGCCATCCAGCCTGATTTAAAAGATGTAGTTTTTCAAACAATACTTTTTAGGGATCATCCAGTATTAACATATCAAGAAGTATTACTAGCTCCTTTTTTTAAGTTTAACCCTTTTTATTGGTATTTTTTTGGATATATATGTAAAGTAATTGGAGCTTTTGCTGTAGGTTTATTGGTTTGGGGAATCACTAAATCTAAAAAAGCAGCTGTCTATTCCAGTTTAATATTTGCTTCATCTACGATAGGTCTAGAAGCTTATCTTATGGTAACTGTACAAGCACCTGCTATTCTCCTTATCCCAATATGTTTGGGGTTATATTTTTGGGTTATTTCGGAAAGAGATAACTCCATAAAAAAATACCTTATCTCTGTTGTTTTTTATGCACTGGCATTCTTAGGCGATCCTGGCCGTGGAATATCCATGATTGCTTTAGGGGTATTTTGGGATTTTCTTAAAATTATTAATGATAGTTCTAAAGCAAACTATGTTCGTGTAGTGGCACGAAACCTAGCACTAATCATTATATTAGCGTTATTATATTGGTCAGTAGGTATTGGGGTTAAGCAGTTTCAGAATGGTCATCCTTCTACTTTAGTTGGTGGTTTAAGTTATATAGCAAGTCAACCTTTATTGGCATTAAATAATTTTGTAACTGCCATAGGTAATTTATTGATTGGATGGTTTATACCAATATATGAATCAGATAATACAACCTCAATGTCATATCCCCACCAAATACCACTCGTCTCAGGATACTTATTTTTAATTTTAGCCGTATTGCTGATAGGGAAATTTTTGCTTAATAAAGATAATAAGTTTTATAGAATATCATTTTTTTTTGTAGCATGGATTATTGTTTCTTTTTTTCCAACCTGGATTTTGTTGCAATGGTATATAGGAGGCTCACTTCCTGGTACAACCGGCCGTTACCTTACTATATCCTCAGTAGGATTTGTTGCACTACTAGGTTACGGATTATCAAAGGTGAAGGCGAGGTATGCAATAATATTGCTTATAATTATTTTACTGTTTAACATCTCAACTGCCAATAGAATCTTAAATCAGGATTGGTACCATAGGTCCGCTTTAGTTCATAATGTATTTTGGGATAAGGTTGAAAGGACTGTTCCAAGGGGGCAGAAGGATACCATTATTTTGTTTACAGGAGGTACTCATTTAGGTTCAGAGTTAGCCTCCACTTATTCTATTCCCCTAGGTTTAAAAAGAGGAATTAATATAACAGAGGATTTGCCAATAACCACGGGTGACAGGGAATTAGTTAAAAAACTTCTATGTGAGGATAATGTTTATCGTCCGGATTTCCGTGTCTATGGACCTGCCCGTTTTGGCGCAATACTACAGAGAGAAAAAATACCTCTTTCCCACCTTTATGCCTGGAGGATTTATGAAGATTCTTTTGTAGATGTCACAGAACAGGAAAGGAAATTGCTTAGAACTGAAGTAAATTGTAAGCTAGATTAAAGATTGTGAAAAAGGGAAAAACATTAGTATTTGTAATTTTGATATTACTATTATCTTTAGCTACGCATTACCGGTCATTTGCTATGGATTTAAAAGGTGAAGATTGGTATCAGCTTTGGTTTGCCATCCAGCCTGATTTAAAAGATGTAGTTTTTCAGACGCTAGCTTTTAGAGACCATCCTATTACAACATATCAAGAAGTATTACTAGCTCCTTTTTTTAAGTTTAACCCTTTTTATTGGTATTTTTTTGGATATATATGCAAAGTAATTGGAGCTTTTGTTGTAGGTTTATTGGTTTGGGGAATCACTAAATCTAAAAAAGCAGCTGTCTATTCCAGTTTAATATTTGCTTCATCTACGATAGGTCTAGAAGCTTATCTTGCTCTTTATGCCCAACCTCCAGCTATGTTAATACCTCTTATGTGTATAGGTCTATATTTTTGGGTTATTTCAAATAGGGAAAACTCTTTAAAAAAATACTTAATTTCTATTACATTTTTTTTAATGGCCTTTTTGGGAGATCCCGGACGAAGCATCTCGATGGTAGCCCTGGGAATATTTTGGGACTGTCTTAGTTTAATCCAGAATATTTCCAAAAACCAGCTTATTGTTTCTATAACAAGAAGTGTTGTATTAGTTGTTTTATTATTAGCAGTATATTTAGTAATAGGAGATGCTCGTGAACAATTTAGATCAGGTCATCCGAGCAATATAATTAACGGTCTAAACTATATTGTCGTTCATCAATCATCTGTATTAAATAATTTTACTTCCTCACTTGGGAATCTATTAATCGGTTGGTTTATTTCTTTGCGTGAATTCGGTCATATGTCTATGTTACTGTATTATTCTAGTGCACCGCCTATAGCAGGGTATATATTTCTAACAATAATAATTGTTTTTGTAATAAGATTCTTACGAAGAAAAGATAACGCTTATAAAATTTTGTTATTTTTTAGTAGCTGGATAGTAGTATCTTTTTTTCCAACCTGGTTATTGATACAGTGGTATGTAGGTGGGTTGCTGCCTGGAGTGACAGGTCGTTATCTAGCTATATCTTCAGTAGGGCTTATTGCGCTACTGGGTTATATATTATCAAGGTTAAAAATTGCTAATGCTATCTTTTTATTAGTAGTAATAATACTATTTAATATTTGGACTGCAAATAGAATTTTAAATCAAGAGCTTATATATAGATCTGCCTTAATACATAATCTATTTTGGAATGATGCTGATAGAATGATCCCTAAAGAGGAACAGAGTATAATCATGATAATAGGCGCTAAGAGTTTAGGTTCAGAATTAGCTGCTACCCACGCGATCCCCCTAGGTTTAAAAAGAGGAATTAATATAGCAGAGGATTTGCCAATAATCACAGAAGACATGGAATTAGTTAAAAAACTTCTATGTGAGGATAATGTTTATCGTCCGGATTTCCGTGTCTATGGACCTGCCCGTTTTGGCGCAATACTACAGAGAGAAAAAATACCTCTTTCCCACCTTTATGCCTGGAGGATTTATGAAGATTCTTTTGTAGATGTCACAGAACAGGAAAGGAAATTGCTTAGAACTGAAGTAAATTGTAAGCTAGATTAACTCTTATGAAGAAAAAGGAAAAAGTAGCTATAGTTATGCCGGCTTTCAATGCAGAGAGGACTTTAGAGAAAGTATATAAGGGGTTGCGCTCTTTTGGCGCAGATTTTGTTTTATTGGTTGATGATGGATCGAAAGATCAAACAGTAAAGCTGGCTAAGAAGTTGAAAATAAAGACGATAGTTCATCCTAAAAATATGGGTTATGGTGTAAATCAAAAAACTATGTATGGAAATATTTTAAAAACTGATGCTGATTTTGTTGTTATGCTTCACCCTGATGGCCAATATGATCCAAAAGATTTACCCCTTTTTATAAATGCATTAAAAAATAAGCGGGGGGATTTGATTTTGGGTTCTAGATTTCTTGCTGGTGGCGACAAAGAGACCCCTTTTTATAAAGCAATATCAATTAAGATGATTACTATGTTTTTTAATCTAATCTTGGGTATTAAATTAACAGAGGTAAATACAGGATACAGGGGTTATACCAGAAAGTTGCTTGAAACAATTCCTTATCAAAAAAACGGAAGTGGTTATATCTTTGACCCGCAACTAATTATTCAGTCTGTTTACTTCGGCTTTAAAGTTGCGGAGGTGCCAGTAGCAAAAGCATATAATCCTGAAGCAATATCCCCAAATTTAAGCAAATCAATTCATCATGGTTTAGAAAATATTTACCTGTTATTGCAGTTTGTTTTACATAAATTAAATTTTCAGAGAGTAGATTTTTTAATTAGATAAGAGAAGTTGTTTTTTAAAGTCTCTTAAAACTTGTTCTAAAGGAGGTAGTTTTAGCCCTATTTTTTCAATTTTTCCAGTATCTATCCAAGTATGTTGTGGCCTCTTTGCAACTCTTGTTTTGGAAAAACTTTCAAAACTGACAGGTTTAATAAGAGAGGAATCTAAATTAAATGTTTCGGTAATCTTTTTTGCAAATTCAAAAGGAGTAATAAAACCATCTGTATACTGTCCGGCCACATGGTAAATACCAGAACTTTTATCTTTGATTAGTAATTGGATGGCAGATGCTATTGTATCTGTATGGGTAGGTTTTATCTTTTGATTTGTGACTCCTGCGTATTCTTCTCCTTTTTGCAGCCTATCTACGACAATCCTCGCGATATCAAATTTACGGCTATATAATCCGCTAAAAGGATATGAAATGCGGACAATAGAATACAAATTTTTCCCATTAAATCCCTCTGCTATTTTTACTTCTCCTTCGTATTTAGTTTTGCAGTACCATGAATCAACAGGTTGAGGTAAATAGTCTTCAGTATATGGTTTATCTTCATTCTGGCCATCAAATACATAATCGGTGGATATATGATAGAGATTTTTGTTTTTCTTTGAGCAAGCTTTTGCTAGGTAGTAGGGAAGTAGAACGTTTAATTTATAGACTTCTCCCTCTTTATTATTTTTTTCGTTTTCAGCACCATCAACATTAGTATAGGCAGCGTAATTGATTATGAAATCAAATGAAGAATTAATAAGAAGATCATAAAGTTTAGTAAAATCTAATATATTGAAAATTATGTCACAGCTACTTCTGCCAATTGTAGTTATGTCGTATTCTTCCTTGTAAAGATCTAAAAAGCGGGATCCAACTAGTCCTGTTGCTCCTAGAACTAATATCTTTGGGGAAGTATTGGACATCTTAATTTAGGAGATTGCATCAATTATTGTTTGCCCAACATATTTCATGGTGTCTGTAGAATGCCGTGGGTGGACTGAAACCCAAAAACTATCACTTATTAATTGGTCAGCATTTGGAGTAGTATCCCTTAAAATAATGCGGTTTTTGTATGCTGGTTGTCTTGCAATATTTCCAGCTAAAATTGGTCTCCATTCAATTCCAGCTTTATCTAAGTAATCTAGGACTTTTTTTCTGGAAACTCCGTTTGTGAGGGTAATAGGAAAAGTATACCAGCATGGATCTGCTTTTGGATGAGAAAAAGGCAAGAGGGCACTTTGGCTAAATGATTCTAGTATTTTTCTTAAGACAGAAAAATTTCTTCTCCTTTTATTTTTAAACTCCTGTAATCTTTTAAGTTGAACTCTCCCCATGGCTGCTTGTAATTCAAGTGGTTTAAAGTTAGATCCCAAGTCAAAGTAAAGATATCTTCTGTACTCACTAGGAAATTTTTCAAAACCATCTTTCCTAGTCT
>JAMCVO010000181.1 GCA_023475715.1 Actinomycetota bacterium | reverse complement strand
TGGGTATTTCAAAAACACGCAGGCTTTTCCCCGGCGAGTAAAAGCCAGCTCAGTTTCAGGCTTCGCTCCCCTCCCGGAGGAGGAACCATGCCCGCTTAAGCCTTCAAATGGTTTTCTCAATACCCACCTGGCTTATCAATTTATTTTTTATCACGAAATTTTAGATGCTAACTAAAAAATAAAAGACTTGTATATGGAAGATAAATTAAAATCAGAAAACCAAAAACCAAAAGCCAATAAAAAGAGCATTATCCTCAGAACTATAAATATTGTCATTGTCGCCGGGTTGGGAATTTTTCTTGTTTACTACCTGCTCAGGCAGGTTAATTTTGAAGATGTTAAAAATGCTTTCCTGAACATGTATAAGCCCTATCTTGTAATTGGCCTTATTATAATGTTTATTGGCAATTATTTCAGGGCATACCAGAAGAAAATACTTATTGGCTCGTCAAGGGTTAACATGGGGGATTTGTTTCTTGTAACACTTGTCAGAAATGCATTTAACATGGTCCTTCCGGCAAGAACGGGTGAATTGTCTTATGTTTATGTGCTGAACAGAAAATTTAAATTTCCTGTAGAAATAGGTGTTTCGACATTAATACTGGTGCTTATTTTTGATCTGGTCATAGTTTTTTCCCTGATCGTTATTTCAATTATCATTGTAGGCATAAATAAGTTTTCAATATCTTCTACTGCAATTATTCTTATAGCTGCGGGCCTGCTTGCCGTTTCGCTTTTGATTTTGTTCTATCTTTCAAAAATTATCGGACTGTTCATAAAATTGCTGAATTTTATTTTTATAAGGACTAGAGCGGGCAGAAGCAAATTTCTCCAGTATATTTATAAGAAACTTGTCGATATTAATGCAAATATCGAATTGATCCAGAAAAGAAGAATATATTGGAAGGTATATTTATCGGCCCTTGTCATAAGAGTACTGAAATTTACATCATATTATTTCATCATACATGCGATAATGAAACCAATGGGGTATGATTTCCAGGATATGAGTTTCTGGATAATTTTCCTTGGAACGGTAGTTGCAGAGATTTCTGCAGTTTTACCGACACATGCGCTGGCAGGATTCGGTACTTACGAAGGTGCTTTTGCCCTGGCATTTGTGATACTTGGTTTTACTAAAGAAATTTCAATAATTGTCGGGTTTAATTATCATCTGATAATATTGCTTTTTTCGGTAATACTGGGAGTGATTTCAATAATAATTCTGGTTATGCCATTCTACAAGGTAAGGGAAGAAGAACCTCCCAAATACCTGTCTTGATTCAATCTCTGACTATAATATTTAAATCTTCGCTGTTCATATAAATGTTTTGCGAGGTGGCGGCAAATTTTATCACAGATTGGCCGGGACTTTCAGCCTGGAGCTCTATCCCAATGCTAAGCTGGCTTTCAGCTTTTATCTTATATTCCTTAACCCACATATATTTTCCCTGTCCCAGTCCGGGGCTATCAGTAATATCTTCTTGTTTTGATACTCCCAGAAAAATTATATTTTTTGGCAGGCTCAATTCAAGTGAGGCAATTGTCAAATCTTTATTATTTTCATTTATAACCCTGTAAAGAACTGTAAATTTTTCACCGGATTTTATTTCCCTGCTTGAGATTTGATACTGGATTTTAAGGCTTAATTTTTCACTGACAAGCTTGTAAAATATGATGTTTTCTTCAAATCTGGGCCAGTGGTAACTGTCTATTTTTTCAAAATTAAAAAAGGATTTCATTGATTCCTTTACATTTACAAAATAGATCTTCCTGCCGCGGTGGAGATTGTCTTTAACACCCTCCACAGTATATCCGGAGTCGCCCGGGACTATAAATTCAATATTCTTATCTTTCTGCTCATATTCATCAATGAAAGCACCTATGTTAAGCGAAGTTGAATTAACATAAATTATTGAGTTTTTTTCAACAGTATTGAAAATCTTATTCCAGAAAAGATAAATATCCTCAGGTTTGGAATGGTCAGCCTGGGTGAAGTTTGAAGCCGCAAGAAAGGCAGGCTGTAGAATAAAGAATAAAATTATCACAGTTGCTGTCAAATACTTTTGTATATTGAATCTATGCTGTATTTTTTCATCCTGTAAGGCTTTTCTAATCTGTATTCTTTTCTGTACTCTGCTTAGCAACATTAAAAGTTCATCATAAATAAACTTAAATCCGGAAGATATGTAAAAGGTAATGATTATCATTGAATCTATTGCATAGTTCTCCGGTGTCCAACTCAGATACAGGCTGGTTATGGTAATACTTAGCACTATAACCAGCAATGATATTACGGCAAATTTCAGATTTTTTTTGATTAAGTAAATAAAACCAATACCTGCAAAAATAATAAGAATAATTCCGAAGTTTCTATAAATTATATTTAAGAAATCATATATTACTTTTAAAACATTTTGTAGATTGGTACTTTCATAAAATCCCCCATGAAATTCTCCTGCTATGTTTCGCCCGGTAACATAATAGATAAATTTTTGTAGGCTTGTTACCGGTCCAAAACCCTGCAGTGATCTTATTAGAATATAGATATATGAAATTAGCGGGATAAGAAAAAATAAAAGGCTTAAAAATATTGTCCTGATACTTTTCAAAATCCTTGGTTGGACAATGATTATATATGACAGAAATGCAGGCGCTATGAAGAAAGCAATAGGATGATTGGTAAGACTTAAGCCAAGACAGAAGAAGCAAAAATATAATTGCCTTCGTAATTTCTTTTCATTATAAAGCAGTAAGGAATAAATTAACATTGCTATGAAAAAACTATTTAATGTGTCAAACTCCAACCTATTTGCAACGGTCCAGAAAGTTAATGTGAAGGCAAATATAAGAGAGCCGGCCAAACTGATTATTTCATTTTTAATCAATTTGTTCAGTGCTAAAAAAATAAACAAAATTGTCAAGGCCCCGAATATTGCTGAAAATAAATTAAGCCTGTATGCCAGGTCTCCGATCGGAATCATCGAAATAAGTTTTCCGATTAATGAAAAAGTAGGATACCCGGTAGGAACAAGCACATACATCTGAGGAATCTGCAAAGCGTACCAGGTAGTGTCACCGCCAAGAACTTTTCTTTCAAGTGTCAAAAGATATAAAATAAATGGGATCAAAAAGGATAATAGCGCTAAAATAATTAATCTATAACTTAAAAAATTTTTTTTAAATTTTTTAAGCAGTAAATTTTTATTCATACTAAAATTTATTATTCAGTTAATCTGTATTTTATTAAAGTCCATAGTGAAGCAAAACCGTCAAGAAGCCTTAATTTTTTTCCTTCATCTTTACTTCTACCAACAAATGTTATTGGAACTTCTATTATCTTATATTTCCGTTTTCCAATCTTTGCTACAAGCTCAGAACAAATTTCAAAGCGGTTGGATTTCAGTTGGATGTTCCCAAGGATTTCTCTTAGGAAAACTTTATATGCAGTTGCTTCATCAGTTATATTTGTTCTAAACAGAATATTAGCGATCAGAGTTAAAAACTTATTACCAATATAATTAAATTTGTTCATGTCTTTTATGCTGCCCATAAATCTTGAACCAAAAACTACTTTTGATTTACCATCAATTATAGGAGCAAGCAGCTTATTATATTCGGAGGGGTCAGTTTCAAGGTCTGCATCTTGGGTCAAAATGATATCGCCGCTGCTTTGGTCTATCCCTTTTCGGATTGCATAACCTTTACCATAATTTTTATCTAAATTAATTACCTTCAGGTTATATTTATTTTTTATTTCTTCAAGGATCAAAGCAGTTTTATCTTGAGAACCATCATTTACAACAATAATTTCTTTTCTTATATCGGTAGAATATACTTTTCTTATTATCTCTTCCAGCGTTTTTTCTTCATTATAGGCGGGTATTATAATAGATACCAAATAATTCATTTCCATTTTTTTTAAATTATCCTTAATAGTATAGCTTTTTTGTTTAAAAATTTCTTTTAATTTTATAATAAAAAATAAACAATACAAATTTATTTTTGTATTAATAGTTAAAATATTGCTGACTATTTGTTAATATAATGATTTAAACAGTAAATAAATTTAATTTGAATTATCCAAGAGTTGCATTCTATGAATCTTTTATAAATTTTTAACCATTTAACCGGATTATAATGAAGGCTAAAAAATTTTTTAACAGGATTGGCAGTTTTTTTATAACAAAAGAACTTTTAGAAGATAAAAAATCATCAATTCTTTTATATAAATATTTTTTAACAGGGCTTTTAATCAGAGTTTTTTTTCTTCCATTCTTTTTCCAGAGAGATATCTTATCAACATATCAGAGAGCAGCCGAGACTGTTTTTAAAGGAGTGCTGGGAGCAGATTTCCAGCAATTCTTAATTCATCTTATCCACAGCGGATATTTGTTCATCATAAAGCCATTGATTCCAAATATTGACCAGCTTTCATCAATATTGCTGAATAAGGATACCTGGATCTCATGGATTGACTTTAATAATCATATTTATGTTTACAGAATATTGACTCTTTTCAAACTGCCTTATCTGGTTCTTGATATTGCCAGTATTTTAATCCTGATGAGGCTTCTTTATGACGATGAGCCTTTAAAGAGGCTTAGAGTTTTTAAATACTGGGCATTAAATCCACTGGTAATCTTTATAATATATATTTTTGGCCGTCATGAGATTATTGCAATATTTGTTGCACTGCTGGCAATACTCCTGGCAAAATACAACAGAAAATACTGGGCAGTCATAGTGCTGGCTATTGGTGTTGCCATGCGATTCTTCCCGGTAATGATGCTGCCTTTCCTTATTCTTTATCTTTCGCGAAAGAAGCGTGATTATATCATTTTTTCCATAATGGGAATTGTTGGTTTGCTGGCTCTCGAGTCTTTCTCATATTTTTATTTTGGCAGGAGCGTCATATTCTCATTACTGAATACTCAGCATTTTGACTATATACTTTCAGCAAAGCTTGATCTGATAATTCACGACAGTATTTTTCTGTTTGTAGTAGGTTATGTGCTTCTTGTTTTAAGCTTTATTCATCAGCAGAAGAAGACTTATGGGCTGTTTTTAAATTACTGCGGCATGATTTACCTGCTTTACGTTGCAATCAGCTATTTCCATCCACAGTATCTGCTGTGGACTATTCCATTCCTGATATTAATATTTGTGCGGAAAAATTCGATTTATTACTATCATCTGATCCAGTTTGCACTGCTGATGATAATCCTGATTTATTGGGGCGATCTTGTTACAAAATTCCTTATTGCACCGGTTGATATTAAATTTGCGCTATATACCACAGGACCGATACCAATAATAAACAGGTTCTATAATCCTGCAAAATTTGTAAATATATTCAGAAGTGTATTTACCGCAGTATCCTTATGGATGATTTATTTAATTTACAGGGATAATAAAAACTTACTGGAAGAGAACGGCATTAATTACAAATTATAATATCGTAAAATATAATAATATAAATTCGTGCGTCAGGGATTTAAATTTCATAAAATTTGCAAGATATGAATATAAAAAGAAATAAAATTTTTAAGAACAAACCCGGGGCAAGGGCTGCAGCAATAATACTTATTATTGTTTTCTCGGTCTCATTATTGCTTATGGGCAGCACAGGGTGCAGGAAGGTTTTTTTCATTCCCGGGGCAAGTCTTGGATATTATATATGGCAGGATAAGGAAAGCAATATTCATATCCAATGGAGCTCGGACAGGAAAGAAAATAGTTTTTCCGGATCGGTTTCGACTGATGGCAAAATTACGGATCTGAAAAAGAACGGCTTTGAGGATAATGATAAAGTCTCCCTGAATTCGCAGTCAAACAGAGTTGATTTTACGGCAAAATTAACGCCCGAAGATTATACTGATGAAATAGTGCTTGGTCTTGCTGATTTCAGCTATCTGGAGTTTGAATTAAAATTAAATGGCGCCTATGACCTGCAGAGGACAAATCTTGGGGAATTTTTAAACAGCCCTCCATCAGGTATTTTTAAGATAGGAAAGGATTATTTTAAAGACTTGACAAAGATTCCCTGGTACCAGAAACACCCATGGTCAGCATTATTCTACAAACTGTCAACCGATATTGTATTTACTTTAATTTTCATTTTTATTCTGGGAATTATAGCAATAGAAATAATCAGGATCACGCACTTGCGAAAAAATAAAAAATATAACTGGTACTTATTTCTTTGTTACGGTATTTTGATTTTAATTGGTATTGGTATATATTTGTTTTTAACAAAGTTAAGTTTTGTCTAAAAAAAGACAGGAGAAGAAATATGATTAAAGATGTTAAGCTGGTTGACCTTGTTCCAAATCAGGATGACAGAGGATACCTTATCGAAATACTGCGGGCTTCTGATGAGCATTTTACAAAATTTGGCCAGGTTTACTTGGTTGGGGATAATTCAAGAAATATTATAAGAGCTTTTCATGTCCATAAAGTTTTATGGGACTGGTTTTTCATCAGCCATGGTTCTGCAAAGTTTGCTCTTGTGGATGGCAGGCAGGAAGCTCCTACTTTCAATGAAACAAACACATTCATATTAAGCGACAGGAAACCTCAACTTCTGGTAATTCCACCTGGTGTTTATCATGGCTGGATGTCGCTTGAGGATGATACCCAGATGATTTCAACAGCAAGCGAGGTTTACAACAGGGATAATCCTGATGAGGAAAGAGTGCCTTTTGATTCCTTCGGCTATGAATGGAATATAAAATTTAAATAGAAAGGAAAGTTTTTATGGATTTTTTAGTTACAGGCGGTGCAGGATATATCGGGTCTGTGCTTGTGGGTATGCTGCTTTTGCGTGAAGATAAGGTCAGGGTTTTTGACAAACTCTATTTTGATGAAAAGCCACTCGAAGACCTTAAGAAGAGATACGGGCATAAACTGGAAATTATCCAGGGCGATGTAAGGAATTTTCATGAAGATATCCTTGATGGTATTGAAGCCGTGATTCATTTAGGTGCACTTTCAAATGATCCTACTGCAGACTTCGATCCCAAGGCTACTGTTGATATTAACTTTAAGGGTACCGTAAATGTTGCCGAAGCCTGTAAGAAAAAAGGCATCAGGCGATTTTCATTTGCGTCATCTGCAGCAGTTTATGGTTTTCATGTAGACAGCGTTGCAGATGAAGAGTTTATTGCAAGTCCTCAATCCGAATATGCTAAAAGCAGGCTTGACAGCGATATTGCATTGATGAAAATGGCTGATGAAAACTTTTCTCCTGTGAGCTTCAGGCAGGCAACAGTCTATGGAGCTTCACCAAGATGGAGGTATGACCTTGCCGTCAATACTTTCACCAGGGATGCTTTCTCAAAAGGGGTACTCAGGGTTGATGCCGGTGGAATGGCATGGAGGCCGTTTGTTGATGTCAGTGATGTTGCAAAAGCGCATATTCTTGCCGTAACATGCCCTGAAAGTAAAATAAGCGGAGGCCAGATATTTAATCTTGTATTCGACAATTTCCAGATTCTTGACCTGGCTCACCGGGTAAAATATATTTTAAAAGATAAAAAGCATATAGAAGTAGAAGTTGATTACAGCACAAAAGAAGCAAGAAGTTATAGAATGACAGGAGAAAAACTTAAAAGAATCCTGGGTTACGTACCTGAGGTTTCAATAGAAAACAGCGTAGTCAGCATGTATGGCTTGCTTGAAAAAGGAATGTATACTGATATAAATAACCCATATTACTATAACATGCCCTGGATGCTGCTTCTGCTTGCTTTTTTGAAAGGTAGTAACAGGATAGGCAAAATCTTTTAGATTGAAAGTTTTCAACAAATTCTTCATTTATTAAATAAAATATAATGGTAAAAAAAGTATATGCTGATGCACTGGTAATTGGCGGAGGGGTTATTGGGACCTCATCCTGTTACTACCTTTCAAAAAAGAATCTCGAAGTAGTCCTTGCTGAAAAATCAGGGATTGCAGCAGGCGCTTCAGGTTCCTGTGATGGATTTATTTTTCTTCAGTCAAAGAAAGACAATGATTTAATTTCACTCACGAGAGAAAGCCTTAAAATCTTCGAAAACTTATCAGAAGAATTATCCTGTGATATTGAATTTGAAAAATGCGGGGGGCTTGTGATTCGTTCGGAGAGTGGAACCAGCAACGG
>JAMCVO010000200.1 GCA_023475715.1 Actinomycetota bacterium | reverse complement strand
GGATAATTTAGGTGTTGACATTGATGTCACTGAAAATGTTGAAACTTTATCAATAGCGAAAAAACAAATTGTTGAAATAGCTAAAGGTATAATTTATAAATGTAAAATTTTAATAATGGACGAGCCTTCATCAGCACTTTCGAAAAATGAACTGAAAATATTATTTAAATTAATTGAGCAGCTAAAAAAAGATGGAATGACAATAATCTATATCTCTCATAGATTAAATGAAATATTTGAAGTAGCAGATATGGTAACTGTTTTAAGGGATGGTTCTCATATTAAAACTATGCCTGTTAATAATGTTAATAGGCAATTGTTAATAGAAATGATAGTAGGCAGAACTTTGGAAAGTGAGTATCCAAAAGAATATTTTAAAATTGGTGAAATAATTTTAGAAGTAAAAAACATATGTCGTAAAGGTGTTTTACACAATATTTCGTTTGATGTAAAAAAAGGTGAAATTATGGGTTTGGCAGGATTGATGGGTGCAGGAAGAACCGAAATAGCACGCGCAATTTTAGGAATTGATAAAATTGATTCCGGTAAAATTATATATAAAAATCAACAGATACACAATAAAAATTTTAGAGCATCAATTAAAAATGGATTCGGATTAGTTCCTGAGGATAGAAAACAGCAAGGACTTGTTTTGGATTTTTCTGTCAAACAAAATATTTGCATGGTAAATATGAATAAGTGTATAAAGGGCATTTTTATTAAGAAAAGTTTAGAGGATAAGTATTCAAAACAATTAATTAAGGATTTAAAAATATTAACACCTTCTATTGACACGCTAGTTAAAGATTTATCTGGTGGGAACCAACAAAAGGTCGTTCTTGCTAAATGGCTTTTACAAGATAGTGAAATAATTATTTTAGATGAACCAACAAGAGGGGTAGATGTAGGAGGAAAGGTAGAAATATACAAACTATTGAATTCCTTAATAAAAATCGGTAAATCAGTAATATTGATCTCTTCAGAAATGCCCGAACTACTAGGAATGTGCGATAGAATTCTTGTTGTTCACGATGGGTATATAGTGGGTGAGTTTAGTCAAAAAGAGGCTACACAAGAAAAAATTTTGGAATTATGTGTTTAAAATTAGTTACAACTTGGGAGGGGGTGATATTTATAAAGAGCAAATCGATAAAATATTTTAAAGTAAAGGAGGTGGTTGAAGAACTCAATAATTTGTTTTTTTAATAAATTTTCTAAAGAGAGGAAGAAATGAAAAAAATCTTAATCATTTTACTAATTGTATTTTTTTTAGTTGGTGTGTTTATTATGGGAGTTGGTTGCAAACCAACCACAGTTGCCACTGAAACTTCTGTAGCAGAAACCACAGTTGCCACTGAAACTTCTGTAGCAGAAACCACAGTTGCCACTGAAACTTCTGCAGCAGAAACGGAAAAACAATTTCCAGGAGATTATAAAATTGCCTTTGCTGCTCTAAATAAGGCCGACGAATGGATGACTATCCTTTCGAATACAATGGTTTCTATGGGCAAGGAATTAGGATTTAAAGAAATTAATGTACAAGATGCAAACAATGATCCTGAAAAACAAATTCAGCAAATTGAAGACTTTATTAGTAAAGGTTATGATATATTAGCTGTAGACCCAGTAAATGCAGAAAGCTTAAAAGATCTTATAAAAACAGCAGCTGATAGTGGTATGACAATTTGGTCAGTCGACTCTCCTGGTAATTGGGATGAGGAACAGTCTTGGATTGGTTGGGATAACTCCGAATCGGGAAGATTAGTTGCAGAATATGTTGCAAATTATTGTAAAGAAAAGGGCATTCAAAAACCAACAATTGGAATTTTACATATGTTTTTTTCTCCAATATGTCATCAGCGTGTTGATTCCTTTTTAGCCGGATTAGACGAATATCTTGGAAAAGGTAATATTGAAGTAATGAATGTTCAGGAGTTTAACGTTTCAGTAGAAGGAGCCGCTAATGTAGTTTCTAATTATGCAAAAGATCCTGATATAGTTTTTGCTGTACATGAAATCGGTGCATGGGGCGCACAACTTGCACTTCAAGAAAAAAATGCAAAGGATGTTATTGTTGTTGCTGCAGGTGGATATGGTGAACAATTGTTTACAAGTTTTACAGAAGCTGAACAACCTTTCTTCAAGATGAGTACAACTGTTACCCCAAAATCAATTATTGAAACATTTTATAAAGGTGTTAATCTTTATTATAATGGGAAAGCAAGCGAGATTCAAAAAGTCGTTAGTGCTCCGCAAGGTGTTGTAACTCACGAAACAGCTAAAGAATTTTTAGACCAATTTAAGAAAGATATGGGCAAGTAGTATTAAAAAATACAATGGTGGGGGCTTTATGTTTATGCTCCCGCCAGCTTATTATATGACCCTAAAAGGTCATGAATAATAAGCTACTCGTTATGCGAGTGAGAATCGAAAAGGTTAACCGTAGTGATAAAAAATAATCGTTCTCCGTTACAATAAGAGGTGATTAAGACCTTTGGGAAAATACGAAAAGAAGTAGGGAAGATAACAGACAACTATGCAGTTTACAAGGAAGTAGAAATAAATTGAAGGGAGCCACAGGAAACGACTATATACACTTATATATTAGTATATACCGCCAAAATATAGTGTATCTGAAATAGTAGGATATTTCAAAAGGAAAAGTAGCCTAGTAATATTTGAGAAGTTTGCCAACTTGAAATATAAATTTGGAAATAGGCACTTTTGGGCAAGAGGCTACTAAGTAAGCACAGTGGAGATAAATGAGGCAACCATAAAAGAGTATATAAGAGAACAAGAAGATGCAGATATGATGGTTGATAAAGTTAGTGTAAAGGGAACAGAGACTCCTTTAGTGGTTGTTAGAGTCTTAGAAGCAGCGGTCGAATCAAATGAGCTTTTAGATGCAGCTGTTAATAACACCTTATAGGAATAGTCAAAATCGTCCGCTAAGTGAGCGGCAAGTCATTATTTTTGGAGGTAGTATATGAAAAATGATATTGTGAAATTTGCTATTGAAGCCATAACCGGTGGAAAAAATACTATACTATTAGATAACAAAAAAAAGCCAAGTGTTATGGTTAGAATTCCATTATTTTATTTAGATGAAGTAATTGATGGTGCATCTCATGAACCACATCCCGCATTTATAGTTAAGGATAAAATATTAAAAGAAATATACATTTCAAAATATTCAAATGTTCTCATAGGTGGGCTGGGATATAGCCTGCCAGGGCAAAACCCTGAAGGTAAAATGAATCTAGGTCAAAGTCTTGAAAGTTGTTATAACAAGGGACGAGGTTGGCACTTAATGACAAATGCTGAATGGGGAGCTGTGGCTTTATGGGCAAAAAAAAATAACACTTTGCCAAGAGGTAATAATAACTATGGTAGAAGCGCGGAAGCTCCACACGAACGTGGAGTTGCCGGAGAATACTTGGAAAATAACATTATTCATATATTAACAGGGAGTGGACCTGTGACGTGGGCACACGATTTCACATCCAACGGGATATATGATTTAAATGGTAATGTTTGGGGATGGGTTGCAGGGCTAATGATAAAAAACGGTGAAATTGCAGTGATTCCAAATAACGATGCGGCACTTCCATATGTTGATCATACACCTCAAAGTATAGAATGGCAATCTATTAGTGAAAATGGTGATTATTTGCCCTTAGGAAGCCAAAATAGTATTAAAATAGATGCAAAAAATAAAGGTGATAGTATTAAAGAACAAAGATATTTAGAAAACAACGAATTAATTTTCAGAACAGAAATAAGAAATCCTTTATATTCACCTGATATAACAAGTGAAGGAAATTATGGATTAATTGCAATGCCATTTAAGAAACTATTAACTGATATTGAAATCCCAACATTATTAAAAGCTCTTGCCCTATTCCCAGTTGATAATAATATTGGTGAAGACATGATATGGGTAAGAAATTATGGAATAAGATATCCGTGGCGTGGTGGTTATTGGGAAGTTGGTAATCATAGTGGGATATTTTCATTAAACTTAGATTTTGATTATGATTGCAGAGGGTATACACCATTACTAGGATTCAGAAGTGCATATATCGAGATTTGAATTTTATGAAAATGGTGAAATTTAGTTTTGTTTAGTAGACTTAATTCTTTTTTAGGAAAGGTAAAAATAGGGATAATGAATAATTTAATATTTAATACAAAGAGAGCTTATTTATCAAGATGAGGGTTAGATTCCCTTGCATTAGGAGCAATAGAATTAGTTTTCAGAAACTTAAAAATTGTAGTATATGGTGGAAATAATTTAGAAGCCAGAGTGGCAATGGCAATCGCAAGTATTATGGTACTTAGTGCAATGTATGTTGGCAATGGTGGAGCAACTCATATGATTGGTAAACTACTGGTGGAACTTTAGAGAAGATTTAATTGCAAAAAGATGCATATAGGATTTTAAAAAATTAATAAGAGAGGTTAATTTAAAAGGTTTGTCAAATGTTGTTAAAGACCCTGATATTGAGAAATTAAGTGAATATTACATTATGCATTTAGCAGTAGATAGAATTCCAGTATCTATAAATAAAAGTGATTTTAAATCACTATACGTGAAATTATTTGAAAAGAATTATTTATAAGTTTTAAAGTTATATATTTTAGAAATTTTTTAAAAGATAAAGGCTTAAATATGGATAAAAGGGGATTTATTTTAAAAAATGGAATTATTTTAACTCCATTTAACACAATTAATAAGCAGAATTTGATTATTGAAAATGGAAAAATTTCAAATCTACTAAATGAACATATAAATATTTTTAATAAAGAAAATTATGAGGTTATTGATTTAGAGAATAAATTTTATATTTCGCCTGGTCTGATAGATATTCATACTCATGGTGGTGGAGGTGAAGATTGCGTTTGCGGAGATTTGGAGGTTATTTCTAAAGATAAATTGAAGCAAGGAATAACTGGGTATCTGCCTACTCTAATTGCATCCCCCCTTAATTTAATTTATAAATCATTCAAAAATATTAAAAATTATATAGAAGATAAAAAAAGCCAAAATCTTTCTAGAATTCTCGGTGTCCATATTGAAGGAATATATTTAAGCCAAAAGTACAGAGGGGCACAAAGATTAGATTTTTTAAGGAAACCTGATGTAAGCGAATGTATGGAAATAATAAAAAATTCAAATGGTTTATTAAAGGTAATGACGTTAGCACCTGAATTAGACAATTGCTTAGAGGTTATTGAACTATTATCAAATTATGGAATTATTTCTTCAATAGGTCATTCAAATGCAACTATTGAACAAACAGCTTTAGCTATTGAAAAAGGTGCTACTCATGTGACTCATGCTTTTAACGCGATGGGAGAAATGAACTTTAAAGAGCCGGGAGTAAGACATCCAGGGCTTGAAGGCTATGTGCTGATTCGTGATGAACTAAAGTTGGAAGTAATAGGGGAACTTACTCATGTGGACCCAAGGATAATGGAAATAGTTTTTAGGACAAAAGGTTCGGATAATATTATTTTAGTTACTGATTCATTAAGTGTTAGCGGGTTACCTCCAGGGGAATATAGCATAGGAGTTATGACATTAATATTAAGTGAAGAAAACCCATGTGTTGCAAGATTGGAAGACGGTGGATTGGCTGGAAGTATAATTCCTTTGATAAAAGCAGTTGAAAATTTTTATAAAAATACATCTGCAACTATAAATCAAGCAATTCAAATGGCTTCATATAATCCGGCGAAATCTTTAGGTCTTCTAAACAAAAAAGGCAGTATAGAAATAGGCAAAGATGCTGATTTAATTGTATTTGATAAAAATTTTAAAATAAAGAAAGTATTCATTGAAGGAAACATGGTATTTGAATCTTAAAAATATTATAAATATTTTCGCTTATTTGGAGGCATAAAGTTATGGAAAAATTTAACTACAGTCCATCTAAATGGGTTCCTTATAAAAACAAGGAAGTCATTGAAAAAGTTAGAAAAATCAAAAAAGAAGAAATAAGCAAACATTCTAATCCCGATTTTAAAATACAAGTTGTAAAAGATTCAGAAATTGAATTTATTTGGATTGCTGACATGTTCTATAGAATAAAAAGATCTTCAGACGAAAATATGAATTTAGTTTTAATTTTACCCAACCCGGCTCATTGTTATATGAAAGTAGCTTATTTAATAAATAAATTTAAAGTTAATTGTAAGAAATTATATACATTTAATATGGATGAATATGCTGATGAAAATGGCAATGTTGCACCAGAATCTTATCCACAAAGCTTCATGAGATCAATGAAAAATTATTTTTACTATAATATTGATAAAGATTTACGTCCCGAAGAAGATCATATCAAAGGACCAACTACCAGAAATATCAAAGATTATGGCAAAATGATTGAAGACTTAGATGGTTCCGATGCTTGTTATAGTGGGCCCGGTTGGACAGGACACCTGGCTTTTATTGAACCAGATGCACCTGAATTTTTAGCAGCCAATTTGGAGGAGTGGAAAAATATGGGTCCAAGGATTGTTACTCTTAGTCCTTTCACTATTGCACAAAATTCCCTGCACGGTAGCTTTGGAATGAGTGGAGACTTGGCCCTTGTGCCGCCAAAGGCTGCGACAATTGGACCAAAGGAAGTTATAGGTTCAAAGCATAGAATGGATTTTCATGCAATATCAACATATGGCACTCCTGTTTCATGGCAAAGATTAATATCAAGGTTATGTTTGCATGGTGAAGTTACTCCATTAGTTCCACAATCTATTTTACAAACATTAAAAACTGATGTGTATATTTCAGAAACAATAGCCCAAGATATAGAACCTAACTGGGAAATAGATTATTAGGTTTGGCGATAAAACTTATCATAAATAATCAAGGATTATTTAATGTCAGAATATTATATTAAAATAGATTGTGGAACTACCAAAATAAAATGCTCATTAATAACCCAAAAAGGTAACATATTATACTTTTCTGAAAAAGAAGCTAAAACATTATATAAAGAAATAATATATCAGGACCCGGATGCATATTTAAATATAGTTTTAGAAGAAATAAAAAATATTAAAAGTTCCTACACTAAAGAATTTAACAAAATAAATTCTTTAATAATTTCCGGACAAATGGGAGGCACACTAGGTGTAGATGAAAACTTTAATGTTGTCTTCCCCTGGACATATTCTGTTGATACAAAATATAACGAATACTTATTTAAACTAGAAAACGAGTTTGGTAAAAAGATAAGAGAATATTCTGGTGGATCTCCAACGATAGCTGCGAAAATTATCTGGATTAAGAATAAATTTCCAAATAAATATAAAAAAGTAAAGAAGTTTATAAATTTAATGTCTTATGTAGCCTGTAAATTATGTAACCTTTCATATAAACAAGCATTTATTGATTGCAGTTGTTTAACTATGAGCGGAGTTGCTGATATTAAAAATCAAAGCTGGAATGAGGAATTATGTAAAAATTTTAATGTTGATATTGAAAAATTACCAACTATAAAAAAAGCAAATGAAGTAATTGGTAGTGTTAAAAAAAATATTTTTGATAATGATAAAGAAATAATTGTATTAGCGGGCTGTGGAGATCAAGTTGCAGGGTTTATTGGAGCAGGAATAAATAAAAAAAATGATCTTATAGATGTTTCTGGGACTTATACTATTTTAGGCTATTGTAGTGATAGATATATTCCTGATATTGAATTTAGTGCATTATACTCTATTTATACTGGGCTTTCAGATATCTACTATCAAATTGCTATAATAACTGCTGGAGGTTATACATTTAATTGGTTCTTTAAAAATTTTAATCATGGAAACAATTTTATTGTTGATGATGCATTAAATAAAAAGAAAGAAAAAGTATATTTTATTCCACATTTTGGAGGTAGATATAGCCCTTCGCAACCATACTTCAGAGGAGGCTGGATAGGAGTAACATGGAATCATAATGTTAAGGATTTTTATATCGCCATTCTTGAGTCTTTTGGATATGAATTTTACTATGCCCTAGAGATTATTAAAAAGATAAATAACCTAAATTTTGAGAAATTTAAAAAAATAAAAGTTATTGGAGGAGGGTCTTTTAATGACCAGGAAAATGAAATAAAGTCTAATATATTGAATTTAAGATACGTTAGACTAAATAATATCCCATACGAATTGATTGGGGGTTTTTTAATTGCAAAGTATGGTGATAACATAAGTCAAGGCTATAAAAATCCTTAA
>JAMCVO010000635.1 GCA_023475715.1 Actinomycetota bacterium | reverse complement strand
TTACCCAGTTTGATTTTGATACAACAGTCAGGCTTCAGGATAATATCAGCCGCAGGTTTGACGGCTCATTTTCTTTTTTAAGTCTCATTGGTAATTTTGAATTTACATCATTTTTTCTGATAATATTAATTATTTTAACAGCTGTTTTAAGGCGCAAAATATTTAGTTTCAAGCAATGGTTGTGGGGAGGTCTGGTTTTTTTCTTTTACGGGATTTTACATATTATCGAGCTTTACGGTAAAACATTTGTTGAGCATCTGCCTCCACCTCACTTTTTATTAAGAACAGAGAAAATAGGGGATTTTCCACAATTTTATGTCAGGTCTGAGTATTCTTATCCGTCAGGACACGCTGCCAGAGCAGCTTTTCTATCGATAATAATAATGTTTTTATTGGCGCGAAATAGGAAATTAACGCCAGTTACCAAATTTATTTTAATTGGTTTTCTTTTTCTTTACGATTTTCTGATGATTGTAAGTAGGGTGTATCTGGGGGAGCATTGGTCAACAGACGTTATCGGCGGTTCTCTTCTTGGAGCAGGCTTAAGTATTTTAGGATTGGTTTTGCTGTAAAAACTTAGAACAACTTTGTTCTGATAGTGCCAGCTAGTCTCTGCATTGCTTCGAAATTAATTTCTCTTGCTTCCTGTTCTGTAATAACAATATCCGCAGAGAAAGCTATAGCAGATCTTAAGTCGTTTCCTAAAGAATTGAGAAATCCTCCGATTTTTTCGTGCTGGTCTTCATTATATTTTTCTGGCGTCTCTGGTATAAGAATAACAATTGTACCGACAGATGATTGCCCTTCTATCTTTGGATTTTTTCTTTGCTCTTTCATTATAAAAACATCATCAACTGTTTCTCCTTTACGAGGGGTTCCGACGATGAAGGGAAAGTGACCTTTTTGGATTTCTGGCTTTCCAAAAAATGAACTTAATTTCGCCAGCGTTGCCAGGTCTTCTGCGCTAACACCATAAACCATTTCTACACCAGGCTTTGAATTGGTGTGAAAACCGCATTTTTCCGCAATTCTTTTTCTTAAGTCTAAAGATAAATCTTCATACCTGTGTTGGTCTGGAAGAGCTAAGGCTTGTTCATTTCCGTTATTTCTGGCTTCATCATTTGGAGGACAGCCAAAAAGCATTTCTTTTAAGGCTTTCATATTTTTTCTGTTGAGAATTGTAGCGCAGATAAGATGGCAAAGTCAATTAATTCGATGGGGCAGTGCCGTAAATGTATGATTGCCATCATATGCGTAAAGCCTTTGATTTATCAGATCAACTTCAACTCTTTTATTATCAGCAAAGATAGAATTTGCTTGGCTTAGAAAAACCAAAAGAAAAAATATGGGCAAGAAAAAAAGTTTTATTAATATTTTCTTCATGAATCTAAAAATGATAATAAATTTAATTAATAATTAAATAATTTGTAAGAAGAGAGAAAGGAATGACATATATGCTATAATTGCCCTCTAATAATATGTCGGCTGAAAAATTTTTTAGAAAATATAATCCGTCAGATGCAGAGAGTTTTAAAATGCAGGTTTTACGTTGGCATGAAAGAACAACTCATGGTTCGTTTGTCAGGACTTTAGCGGAAAAATTTTCCTCGGAATGTAAAGACGGTTTAGTCTCTTATGTAGAAAGTTTGGAAAGAAACGGTGTTTATGAACCTTCAACAGGAAACGTTCATCTTACAGAGAGTGAGCTTGGGAGAGCAAGAAAAAAAACAAACGAAGATAGGGCTGGGATTTTATTCGGCACCAGCGTTGCCTGTCTTGAGGAAGCATTGGTAAATGGATATTTTGATTATAAAGAATTCATTGAGTTAGTGACTGAAAAAATGAGGGGGTTGCCCGGATTTATCGGAATTAAATTGCCTGCATGTCAAGATGTAGAGGACATAGAAGTAATAAACCCTGAAAAAAGAAAAAAAATGTTAGAAGCTGTAAAAAAGGATCTAACATTTAGTTCGCTTTTTGGCGGTGATCGGGAGTTGCTGCCGGTAAAATTAAAAAAAGCTTTAGAGCCTTACTATCCTGAAATATTGGGATTGTTGCCAAAATATAAAGAAGCTGCAATGGCTGTGACTTCTCAAAATCCAATTCCTTCCAAAAAGCTTCCATTATCATGAATCGAGACAGTTCCGGTTGAACGATTATTGAATAACACTTATTAACTTCTTGGAGTCTACGGAGTTTCGGGGAAATTTGTTTGAATATCCTGATTATTAAAATTGAATTCCTCTGTTTTCTGGTAATTATATTGCTGGCTGCTTCTGGGCGAGAAAAAATTAACGATTGCAATCAGCGCTCCCAAAATTATTAAAATAATTTTTGCTGTTTTATGGTTCATGGAAATCCAGAAACTTGGATAGCTATCTGAAAGTCCGCCCATATAAGCACTTGAAGAGAGGCTTAGCCGATTCCCGTCTCTTGCTAATTCATAAGTACTTTCAGGATATTTACCCATGAAAAGGACTGGCACAAAAGAAACAAACACACCAATATTTGCTGCGTTTTGGATAACATATGTATAAACAAGATACGGGATTAAAAGAATTACTCTGACAATTCCCCCCAAAATTGGAAAAGCAAATAATCTGTTTGGTTTTTCCGGTTTTGCCATTTCGACATTAAAGGTATCATTGATAGTAAAGTTAAAACCCGGATATTTATTAGTCAGTCCGGACATAAAGAAATAAATTTTTGTGTTTAGCCTCATTAATCCAAGAACAAGTTGATATGCCAGATCCCAATATCTGCCGGTAAAAAGAACAGAAAATGAATTTATGATTGAGACAAAGAAATAAACTATACTCAAAAACATAAGCTCAATAAATATAGGAATTACAATAATTACTTTAACTAAAATTCCCAGAATGGGGAATGCATAAAACCTGCTGGGATTTTTTATAAGTTCTGCTGTAAGTGTAGGATAAATATTTTTAGGCATTTTATCTATTAATCTAAGAATAGCTCATTTTTTAATTGCCTGTCAAGTGGCGTGTTTTAATGTGATTTGCTGTCCATTTCTTAAAGCATTTTCCATTTGCTTTACCTCTATTCTTTTAATGTTTGAATCGGGTCTCGGTTGATATACCCTTCACCCCTGATAATGTTATCCCCCAAGGGGGGCTAGCTACTTCGTAGTGGTGCGGGCATAACTCCTTCTAGACTGATTTAACAACATTTTTCTAACGAAAAAGTTGCAAAATGCAGTAAGAAGGGTATAATTTTTTTAAAATTTATGTCAGTAGAAAATTATCTAAACAGTTTTGCTGGTAAACAAGAATTTAAAAATGAAATTGAAAATTTATATGATGTGGAAATTCGCCACGGCCATCCCCGTTCAAAAATCAGTCTTTTCGCAGACAAATTAATAGAGGCAGGAAGAAATGGACTAATAGATTACCATTTGGAAACGGAACGTTTAACTAATCAAACACATCCTCTTGATAATCCTAATGAATTCATGGAAAGATTTAGAAGTTTTTTTGAAAGATCAACAGTTTTAGAAAATACCGGTGCATATGTTATGGGACACACTTTAAGAAGCATAGAATTAATGCTTATTTATAGAACATTTTTTGCTGATGAGTTTGTTACTAATCTTCGCGACGGCTTATTTGGGGTTCCAGATATTTCTGTGCCTTTCAAAGAATTTTTGCCCCAGAAAGAGGAGATGCCAAAAACAACTCCTATTCCTGACGATTTATTAAAAAGAATGTATGCTTCCGCAAGACAGAATTCAACTTTATCAGATTTTTTTCGTGATTCAAGCTTATTTCCTCTAGAATTGAAAATGCTTTTAGAACGCACTGGTTCTTTTACTGCAATCGGAATTTTTTTAGATCGTTATGAAGAATTCTCCAGAGAATTAATAACACAATAGGGACGGTGCCCCTCTAATGTTTTGAAAGAAGAATAAAGCCGATGTAGGCAATGGCGAGGCCGAGGGATAACACAGCTAAAGCAAAACCAATCATCCGCCATTCGTTAAAAGAAAACTTATCCTTTCTTTCTTTTAAGTCCATAGAACATTACTAAATCATGCTGCTTTTTGTTCTTGAACGGTATATGTGTATAAGAATTTAGTTTCCGGAGTTGGCTGTTCAAGGGGTTGTGGATCTACTTCTATAACTAAATGTGCTTTGTCTTTTTGAGGCAAAGTAAAGGGTATGAACTGTGTTTTCTGGCGTGAATCAAAGTTTTTATTAATGCTGTCAACATCTGCATTTCTTTTAGCAGAATCTCTATGGAGTCTATTTTCCCGTCTAGTTTTATCATTAACATGAAGATAGATTAGTTTATCAATTATTTCCTCAGGTAATTCCTGAAAATCACCTTCAACAATTATAAAATCCTGCCTGCCCTGAATTTCCTCAGGATAAGTCGAAGGATCTGGTTTATTATTTGGATCCTGGCTGATTGCTATGCCGGTGTGTCCATCATAAATAGGAATGCGGATTTCCTCACCATCTTGAAGTTTCATAATATCCTCGATTTGTTTTTTTAGAAAATCAAAATCATATTTTTTGAGGGGGCTGAGACCTGGATCTTCAATATTTGTTCTTCTGTAATTTCTATCTCCAACCAGATAATTATCCGTACTTAAAACAGCGGTTCTGCCTAAAATAGTCGCCATTTTTTTAGCTAGAATACCTTTTCCGCTTGCCGGTCCGCCAATTAGAGTAATCACCTTTGTGCCTTCTTTTGGAATACTTCGTAGATAGTCAGATAAATAAGACAATAGCTGTTCTTCATTCATTTTTGGAGCTAATTCTGGTCTTGGTTCGGTTTGCATATTTGAAGATGTGGCTTTATTCAAATCCTCCATTTTTATGGTATAGCATAAGTTGGTAAAATTCGCAATTTGTGCAGATAAAGAATGATTAATTTAAATGAGGTTTTTGGATTTTAAGGAAAGATAAATATTTTTTTCAGCAATCAAGATTGCTCCCAGCCCAAAAAGGAAAGCAAATAGCGTTACTAATCCGCCTAAGACTGGAATTAGTGTAGCGATTTCATAAATAATTAGACCAAGCACCAGAGCCCAATTAAGATTTACGTTTTTCTCTGACTGTTTCAAAATTAAATATCCAATAGCTAATGAAGCGAAAATAACCGAAAGAAATAGTTTTATCAAAAATACAGCCAAGAGAATGAGAGCTAGGGGAATTCCAATTATGGTGATAAGCAGCATTACAAAAAGTATCGGTGCCAGAATAAATGCCAAAAATCCTACCAGCAGACTCATCCAGGGATTTTTTATGACTGTATTACCAATTTCCCTCGAGTAAACAGGAGCAAATCTGATCAGCAATAATCCAACAACTAAGTAAGAAAGGAATGAAACAATTTTAAAGAATAAGCTGGCGGCGGCAAATGCCCCCGCAACATCCTGGAGTTTTGGTTCTCTTGGTCTTTCAACTAGATTTTGTCTCGTTTGCCCTTCAACAACCGCTCCTTGCTGAATATTTGCCTTGGTATTGCTCCAATAATTTAAATCCCCATTAATTCTGGCTCTTGAAGTTACTGTTAATTGTCCAACACTGGCGTTAACAAATTTTGCGACACTGTTTCCCAAAGTAATTTGTCCGCCGGCAATATTTGCTTCTTTTCCAATTGGAGCAAATACTTCCAGGCTTCCACCCGCAGCAACTAAGCTGCCAGTTAGTCTTGCTGCATCTGTAATGTTTATAGAGCCTCCAGCAACAGTTAAATTTCCTCCAATATTTCCGGAAACATTTACCTGTCCGCCAGCTGCCCGAACATCATTCGTCACTCTACCACGAATGTTCACATTTCCTCCGGCAACAAGTAAATCTCCATTTACTGTTCCTTCGATTACTACATTTCCTCCGGCAACATAAGCGTCGCCATTTACTGTTCCGGATAAGGTTACATTATCACCAGAAGCAAAGTAATCATTATTTACGGTTTGATTCTGGGGAAGGACAATATTTGTCTGCTTTTTATCCGTATTTTGCGCAGAGGCGGGGAGAGCAATACCAAAAATAAAGATAAAGGCAAAAAGTATAAATAAGATCAGTTTTTTCATAAAATCAGTATCTTAATATATAGTACAGCCTTTTATGAAAAAAATAAAGATAGGGTAAGGATAGGGAAAGAAAGATTTAATTTACAGAATTTTCCTGTGGAACGGACTGATTTAAAGAATTTTGGCCGGCATTGTCAGCTTCGTCTTTTACTGTCTTTTGCGTATAGTTTTATCCTATTGGGGTTGCCTCAGGTAAAAAGGTCAAATGTCAAATGAAGAAAATTATCCAATGAGCTTGGTAAGATCCAATAATTTCTCTTCTAAATTATCAACTCAGCTTTGAAAATGATTCTTCACTCCCTGATACATCTGTCTCACACACCATTTTGCATATATTTCTCCAAATAAAACGCCAAGCAATCTAGTTTTCCAGGATTTAGGCAGATTGTAATCAATGTACACCTTTAATTTTGAGGAATGATTATTAGGAATAATTTCGAATCCAAGCTTATAATGGTCAATTACCACAAGGTTTATTTTTCCCACTGTTTCCCACGCTTTGCGATATGGTGCTTCATGTTGAGTGATAACCTCATCAAGAAATAAATTGATACCGAAGATTTTTCCCCTCATTTTAATATGTGATCCAGCTTTTTGACCTTTCCCTTCATCAATTATTGTTTCCATTTTGCTGCCACCCATCATCCACGAAGATTGGCTCATATGGGAAGAGAAGTTTTTGTGATCATCCACGAAAGTAAAAACAGATTTTGGCTCTGCAGGCACTTCTGCAATTTCTTCATAGTGCTTTTCGTATTTACTCTGAACAATCATATTATTATTATTATGTTAAATCTCAAGCAGAAATACCAGTACCTTGAATAATAGAAGGAGGGTAATTAGTAAATAGTTGAATTAGGGTTTTTGCAGGGATGCTCGGACTCGAACCGAGAAAAGCAGTTTTGGAGACTGCTGTGATACCATTTCACCACATCCCTAAAATCTAATTTATTATATCCTGCCTCAGATCTTTTTGCAATTTCTATTGTATTGAATAATGTAATTTGAAAATACTTTTCCAATAAACAATGAGGTTACCAATAAACATCATCAAGTAACGGAGGGTTTAAAAGTAGAAGGAGTAAGAAGCGTGTCGATTCTATTTTTTGCATCCTCAGATGATATTTTTCCATCAAAGCATAAGCCGATAACTGCTAAAACCTGAAGAGAGGTTTTAATATCCGGACTTATAGGATCTTTGGCAGATGCGATTCTTATGAGGAAGTTCTCTGCATTTTTTCTGCCAAAATAATAATCCAAAAATTCTTCATCATCCATTTTTATTTTTTGATTCAGGTGACGGACAAGACCAGCAGCGAGTACATTAGTATCACGGCCGGTATATGATCCGCTTTTGGTGCCGATATTTAAAGAAATATAAGAATCAAATGCTATTCTTGCTCCATCACCAACAAAATTTTCCCCAGTGTTTGTATCATGACCAAAGAGAGCGAATTCATTGAGTGAATTTATTTCTATTAAATCGTTACCAACAGCAATAACAACAGGGGGATTTTTGATCAACAACTTTTCTTTCGAAGCATTTATAGCAGAAAACGCAGCAAAGAGCATACCTTTCGTATAAACAGTGGTGATATCTTTTCCTTTTAATTGTAATAATACGGCTCCTCCGTTATCAATGTACGTTTGGATATCTAAGGCTAAAATATCAGAATTAATAAAAACTTTTTTGCCTTCTGATTCAATGACGCGCATTAAGCTTAGACTCTTTTTTTGGGCAGGACCCAATTGAATCTGCAGTGAATTTTCTAGCTCACTTGCTATTTGTTCTGGGTGTTTTATCGATACATTTTGAACCATTTCATCAGGAGTAATTGGTGAATTAGTTTCCTGGTGGTAAAATTGTGCTGTTGCTACAACAAGTTCTTTTGTCAAATTAAAGCTCCTGAAATCGGGCAATCGGCCTTCTTCAAGTCTATTAATCCTTTCTAAAGGGGAGAGTTGTCTCCAGGCTTGTTCTTTAAGATCAAGTAATTGGGAACCTGCTTCAGGGGTATAAGTGATAACTGGACGTGAAATTGGGCTAGGATTTGGTTCGGTACATCCGTTCAAAGTTGAGAAACCTATCGCAGTAGCAGCTGCCATTCTAATAAAACCTTCTTTTTTATTCATATCAGAAATCTAGTCTTTTAGTATTTAGATAAGGTAAGAGGGGAGAAAGAAAAGGGGAAGAAACTTGACTACAATCATGAACCGGGTGG
>JAMCVO010000681.1 GCA_023475715.1 Actinomycetota bacterium | reverse complement strand
TTATAAAAGCTTTCGCTCTTGAAATAAATCTTTTCCAGACTCACTTTGCCTGCAAGGTAATATGTGATAAGTGGTTTTGAATAATTAATATATTCTTCAGATGATATTATTGAAACAGTACCTTTCTTATCATTTTTTCTTATACTTGTAGCAGCGGACAAACCGGCTGCAGAGTTTCCTATAATTAAATAATCAGTTGTTTTATCTTTCATTTTTCACCTGTATCATTTTTCACACGTATCATTTTTCTCCTGTATCAAAAAATTTCAAAGCTTCGTTAGGACAATTTTTTACACAAACCGGAATATCTTCATCAACACATAAATCACATTTGGATGCAACTTTGCCCGCAGAATAATCTCTTTTTATGACACCGTATGGACAGACCATTATACAGCTCCAGCATCCGACACACTTGTCCTCACTGCATGTGACAACACCTGTGTTGTCATTTTTCAGCATTGCTCCCGAAATACATGCTTCAACACATGGAGCATCTGCGCAGTGACGGCACTGTATTGCAAAAGAGTTGTGACCAATCTCTTCAACCAGGACCCTGGAGATTATGTCAGGCTGTTCCTTCTTAAAAGCCTTTATTATTTTTTTACTTTTAGAATGCTTCACCTGGCAATAGATTTCACATAACCTGCATCCTATACAAAATTCTTCTTTTATATATATTTTTTTCATAAATAAATTTTCAATAATAATATAAAAATTGATTTAACTTACCAGGCTTCCCCCGCATGCTTGATCCCGAGAATTTCAAGCTCCCTGTTTGTAAGGCTGATTCCTCTTAAATGTTCCCTGTTGCCTCTTAAACTTTCAACAGCATTAATACCGGCTCCGCCAAGCATTTCTTTTACTTCCAACGACCAGGCTCTTAACAGTCCGATAAGACGTCTGGTTCCAATTTCCGGATTTAATCTTTTGGTCAGGTAAGGATCCTGCGTTGCAATACCCCAGTTGCATTTTCCCGTATAGCATTTTTGGCACAGGTGACAGCCCATTGCGATAAGAGCAGCTGTTGCAATATATACTGCATCGGCACCGAGAGCAATAGCTTTTATTACATCAGAGCTTGACCTTATACTTCCGCCAACAATTATTGAAGCTTTATGCCTGATGCCTTCTTCCCTCAGTCTCGTATCTACCGCTGCCAGAGCAAGTTCAATTGGAATTCCAACATTATCCCTTATAACCTGGGGTGCAGCGCCCGTGCCTCCTCTGAAGCCATCAATTGAAATAAAATCTGCGCCTGCCCTTACAATACCGCTGGCTATAGGGGCTATATTATGTACGGCAGAAACCTTAACACCGACAGGTTTGCTGTAATCCGTAGCTTCTTTTAAGGCATAGATCAGCTGCGACAGGTCTTCTATTGAATAAATATCGTGGTGCGGTGCAGGTGATATTGCGTCTGTGCCCTCAGGGATCATTCTGGTTCTGGAAACATCATCCGTAACTTTCTCGCCGGGAAGATGGCCGCCTATTCCAGGTTTTGCACCCTGGCCAATCTTTATTTCAATTGCTGCAGCCTTATTCAAATAATCCTTATCCACACCAAATCTTCCCGAAGCAACCTGTACAATTGTATTGCCGGCATACCTGTAGAGGTCCCTGTGTAAGCCCCCCTCGCCTGTATTATAGTAAGTACCAAAAGAGGAAGCTGCTGCTGCCAGAGAATTGCATGCGTTAAAGCTGATTGATCCATAAGACATTGCAGAAAACATGATCGGGGTTGAAAGCTCAAGCAGCGGTGGAAGTTTTTTCATAAGCTTGAATTTAGGTCCGCTCTTTTCTATTTCAATCCGTGATGGCTTTGTCCCGACAAAAGTCTTTATTTCCATCGGCTCCCGCAGCGGATCAATGGATGGATTTGTTACCTGAGCTGCATTCAGAAGAATGTGATCCCAGTATACTGTATGAGGCTTGTCTGAACCCATAGCAGTAAGGATTACCCCACCTGCTTCAGCCTGCTTATATATGTTCTTTAAATGGTTCGCAGTCCAGTTGAAATTTTCCCTGAATTCAGCATCTCTTTTTTTAATTTTAATTGCTCCGGTCGGACAAAGGGTTTCACATCTGTGGCATCCAACGCAGTTTATGCTTTCGCTGTATACGGCAGCATCATCCTTGTCATATTCATGTACATCATTTGAGCACTGACCAACGCATACTTCACATGCAATGCATTTTTGCAAGTCTCTCTGGATCTCAAATTCTGACTGATTTAATTTTAATGCCATTAAGCAGCCTTCCTATTAATTCTTCCAATAACAGGGACTCCGCCTTCCGGGTGCCACAAAATATCAGGTAACGGGCAAACTTTCCTTATCGCAGATTCCTCACTTGAAACTAAAAGTAAATCGTCTTTTCTTGCGGCAACCATAGGCCTCAACTTGATTCTGTCGTTTAATGCAAACATAAAGTCATTATGTCCCACAATTATGCTGAAGGGTCCGTTTATCAAAGCTCCTCCATACAATATTCTTAAAGCTTTTGCCAGCTCCTTTTCCTCCTCAGGCATACGCTCTATCTGCTCCCACAAAGGAGCTGATAAAATCATATGGATCAGATCGAGGTTAATCCCTCTCTTTCTGGCAAGCAAATCAAAAAGATATGCTATAACTTCAGTGTCAGTTGAAAGTGTACATTTATATCCAAAGCTTCCTACAAATCTCTGGTTTCTCCCATATGAAGAAATTTCTCCATTATGAACTACAGACCAGTTCAGGATCCCGAAAGGATGAGCTCCACCCCACCAGCCTACGCTATTAGTGGGAAACCTTCCATGGGAAGTCCATATATAGCCTTTATAATCTTCAATCTTAAAAAACTCACCAATATCTTCAGGAAATCCTACCCCTTTGAATATTCCCATGTTTCTGCCGCTTGAAATTATATAGGCTCCTTTCACCAGGCTGTTAATTTTCATGACAAGTTCGGTAATAGCGTTTTCTTCAGCAGCTGCCAGTTCTTCGGAAGCTGCCAGATTACTTTTTTCCATTGTCATAGCCATATTTTTATATTTGAGAAAATACCTGAATATTATTGGCGGATTCTTAACCGAAGGTATTTTTTTTGTTGGCATTTCCTCGGCAAGTAAAACTTTAAAAAAAGATTTCAGGATATCTTCTGTCTCTTTCCTGGCAGAAATATCATCATAGATTATATGAAACGCCCAGTCATCAGCATAATCAGGATAAATTCCATAAGCTGCAAATCCACCGCCAAGACCATTTGAACGGTCATGCATCATTGTTATACCCTCAATTACAGCAGCGCCGCTGAATGAAATGCCGCTTTCGTTAGCTATACCAAAAATAGCGCATCCGGAAGGCACCCTCCATTCAGGATAATCTTCTTTTTTATTTTTAATTCCAGGTCCAGGCATAATTTCAAGTTCGTTTGTAAATTCCCTGGAATATATATTTTCTTTCATAATGTTTTTGCTCCCAAAAACAAAAAAGCCTCTTAAGACATACACGTCCTCAAAAGGCTTCTTTACCTTTATATTTTTGGCTTCTTCGCCTATTTAATTAAAAAGTAATAATAGCATTTTTTAAAAAAATGTCAAATTTTTAGAACCGCTTATAACCACTTATTTTTATAACCGCTTATTTAACGCTTATTTTAAGGACTTATTCCGGTAGTCCGGAATAATTAATGACGGCCTTTCAGTTGTAACTGATGCTTTTATAATTATACGGCCTTTTAAGTTTTATTTTTCTAAAAAATTTATAAATAATTTAAAATTTATAAAGCATAAAATTTCTTATATTCTTCCAGTGTTGAAGGCTTATAATCTCCGGCATGACCGGCAGTTCCAAAATCTATCATCTTGCCCCTTACGCTCTGATATACAGCTTCTCTGGCGGCACCGAAATATCCTCTTGGGTCAAATTCTGCAGGATTTTCTGCCAAAAACTTTCTAATTGCCCCGGTCATCGCAAGCCTTCCGTCGGTGTCGACATTTATTTTTCTAATACCGCGTTTAATCGCCATTTGAATTGACTCAATAGGAACACCCATAGTTTTTTCAAGTTTTCCACCGTAAGCATTGACTATATCAATCAGATTCTGGGGTACTGACGATGAACCGTGCATTACAAGCGGTGTTGCAGGAACCTTAGCTGCTACTGCACTTATAATATCCATAGCAAGAGTTGGTTTTGCTTTAAACTTATAAGCACCATGGCTGGTTCCAATTGCAAGTGCCAGCGCATCCACGCCTGTAAGTTTGATAAACCTTACAGCCTCATCGGGATCTGTTAATTTGACAAGTCCAGACCCTACTCCATCCTCTATCCCGCCGAGCGTTCCAAGTTCTCCTTCAACAGTAACTCCAAGACTGTGCGCATATTCAACAACAGATTTCGTCACCTCCACATTTTCATCAAAAGTGGTGGGAGTTTTACTGTCTTCTTTTAATGAGCCGTCAATCATGACAGATGTAAAACCAAGAGCAGTTGCTTGTTTGCATGTTTCAAGGCTGTTGCCATGGTCCAGATGAAGCGCCATTGGTATTTCAGGATTTTCTTCAACCGCTGCAGCTGCCAGATATTTTATATAAACCATATTTGTATATTTGATAGCCCCACGGCTTGCCTGCAGAATGACCGGCGATTTTGTTTCTTTTGCAGCCCTCATTATCCCCTGAATCTGCTCCATATTATTTACATTATAGGCTCCGACACCATAATTACCCTTAATGGCTTCATCTAAAATTTGTTTCATTGGTACTAGCGGCAATTTAACCTCCTAAATTATATTTATTGTTTACCTTTTAATTCGCTTGACAAAATTATTGCTTCAGAAATTTCTCTCATTGATTTATTGTTGTTCATAGCAAATTTTTGAATTTTTCTGAATGCTTCGTGCTCAGATAAATTTTGATCTTTCATCAGCATGCCCTTTGCCCTCTCGATTGCCTTTCTGGTGTCAAGCTCTTCTTTTATGACTTTAGTTTCGACAAGAAGACGATAATTCTCAATTACTATAGCAGCCTGGTCTGCGACTGTTTTTAAAATGTTAATCTCATACTCACTGAAATTATGAGGCCTTGAAGTATAAGTGTTCAAAACCCCTATAACTTTGCCTTTTACATGAAGCGGGACACTGAGCATCGACACAAGACCTTCTTTCATTCCGATGTCCTTGAACTTATATTCTTCTGCTTCCTGGATATTTTCAACAATCATGGGTTTGTTTTCCAGGGCAACTTTTCCTGCAATTCCCTCGCCGAGTTTGAGAGGCCTTTTATTAAGGTATTCTTTGTTCATACTTTGTGTTGCCTTTATTGATAGCTCTTTTTTTACAGGGTCAAGCAGCATTAACGAGCAGATCTTTGAGCCCATAACTTCAGCAGTTACCGTAACAATCAATTTTAAAATATCTTCAAGATAAAGATCTGAGGTTATGGCTTCCCCAATTTTTGAAAGGGCTTCAATTATTTCCTTTGCGCTCTCTATTTTTTCATTTTTATTATTCATTAGTTGAATAATTATACAATATAAAAAGCGTCTAAACCAAGGCTATTTACAAAATAATGTAATGCAGATAGAATTCAAAATTGCGGCGCATTCGTCTAGTGGCCAGGACATAGCCCTCTCAAGGCTAAAACAGGGGTTCGAGCCCCCTATGCGCTACCAAGTTTTAACCCTTTATTGATACAAAATTTAATTTTACAAATAATTTTTTAAAATAAAAAAGTCATGCTATTTATTAAAACAGTATCAAAATAAGTTAATTTAAATTTCTTAACTCTTTAGCTAATTTAAAAGAGATTAAATCACCTATTTTAGTATTTTTATAAGCAACTTCTTCATGCATATATTCACTAATTTTCTTACTTCCCATTTTTTTAAAAAACATGTTTACTTCATTAATAATGGCAATTTCAGATGGTGCTAATTTATTAAGGTCAACTTTTTCTAAATTTTCGATTTTATAACCAATCCTCTCTTCATCATCAGAACAGTTAAAACTTTCCATTTTAACAATTACAGAATTACTGAAAGCTTGGAAAAGAGTTTCATAACCTAAAGGTAAAGCGCCTAAAGGCATATGGGTATATACCAATCCGGAAATTGACAGGTTATCTCTTTTAAAATGAAGGACATCTGAATACCAAAATAATTTCATCAATTTTACTTTAAATAAATTTGGATTATTCTGAGAAAAGAACCTTAACATTTGATCAATATTATTTAAGTTCAGTGGTTTGTTTCCATTAAACTCATTTGGTTCTTGGTGATCTAAATATAAAGTTTTTCAATATATTTTTATCAATTGATAATTTCATAATTAGAGAATTTCTTAAATTTATTTAACTCTTTAAAAATTTTGATCGAAATTCCGTAACTAGAGGTTAATATTTTAATACTTGTTTTAATACATTAATATAATTATTTAACAATAAATTAGTTATGGTTCGAATCCTTTTTCTACAGCCAAAATCTTCATTTGCAAACCCATTTTTTTGAGGTAAAAGCCAATTTGCCACCTTACCATCGGAAAAATTCGCGTCGCCTTGCTCACGCAAGGCAGTTTCATTTTCTATTTCTGGGATTTGGGAATTTAGGCCGTAAAATAGGGATATTTCAATATCTTCTTTGTCATAGATAATCTTTTCAATGAATCTTTTGGTCAGGATATTTCTTTCAACTCCTTTACTTTTTGAAAGTTTGTTAAGAAAAAATTTTAATGATGAAAAGATTATTTCCGGCTCTAATTTGGAGCATACCTTCGTTAGTTCGAATCCATATCCGGGGCTAGGACCGATTTTTTTAGCTTCAGTGTTCGAACTAACCCAACTACTATTTAGCTTGAAAACCAAGTTTTCTATATAGTTTTTATCCAGAGAAATCCTTTCTAAATTTTCAAGGATATACTTTTCCAACCTGTCGGAACTTATCTGTTTGACAGGACAAGATTTCCAGTCTTTGTGATGAGTAGAGGTACACCTATAATAGTAATATCTTTTAAGTCTTCCTTTTGACCATTTATTCGAAAAGCAAGGCGTCATCTTACAAGCGCAATTTTTACAATTGACCAATCCACCGAAAAGAAAATTCTTATAATTTCTGAATTTCCTTATTCTTTTTTTATGAGTTTTTTGGGCCAGTTCGAACAATTCTTCCGAGATTACGGGTTGATGGATTCCCTGATATATTTGCTTATTATGTTCTATCTTTCCCGCATAAACTACATTTCTCAGAATATATACAATAGCAGATTTGCGGAAAGGATTATCGTATCCATTTTTAACGTTTTTTTCTTTAAGTAAATCATAAACTTTACCAATAGAGCCAGTTTTGATATAGGTTTCAAAAACAAGTCTTATTATCTCCGCTTCTTTTTTATTAACAACAAGTTTTTTATTTTCTTTCTTATACCCAAAAGGTGGCAAACCGCCACCGCACATTCCTTTTTTAGCTCTTTCCAGCGCCTTATCTTTAGTTCTTTCCGAAGTCAGCTCTCTTTCGAACTGAGCGAAGGTAAGCATGATATTGCGGAGCAGTCTTCCTGCTGGAGTCGAAGTGTCGAATCGCTCCGTAATCGAAATAAAATCAGTCCGATATTTATTAAAGACTTCCACCAGTTGATAGAAATCCTTAGGAGAACGAGTCAATCTATCAATTTTATAAGAGAGGATGATATCAATTTTCCCTTGCTTTACATCTTCGACTAATTCCTGTAAAGCAGGGCGGTTAATGTTGGCACCGGTAAATCCCAAATCAGAATAAACCTTAAAAATCTGCCAATCATTTTGGCTTTCGATGAACGATCTTATTTTCTGCTCCTGTGATTCACAAGAAGAAAAATCTTTTTCAGCCTGTAGGTCAGTCGAAACCCTGGTATAAATAGCGCATCTTGTGGTTTGAGCTTTTGCCATGATTTTGTTAGTATCCTTCAAGGTGTATAATTATATGAATTAATTAAGTATATAGTAATACATTACTATGTCAAGTATCAATTTAGAGAATATAAAAAAACTTAGAAATAAAAAAGGCTGGTCTCAAGAAAGACTGGCAAAAGAGTCTGATGTTTCTTATCAGACCCTTATTAAGATAGAACAAAACAAAGTAAAAAATCCAAAGCTCCAGACATTGATCAAGCTTGCCAAGGCTTTAGAAGTAACCCTTGATGAATTGGTAAATTCTTCCATATGATTGAAATAATGATGTTTTATGGCCTAAATTCCCGAATCTCCGAAATAAAAAACGAGGTTGCCTTGCGTGAGCAAGGCGACGCGAATTTTTCCGATGGTAAGGTGGCAAATTGGCTTTTACCTCAAAAAAATGGGTTTGCAAATGAAGATTTTGGCTGCAAAGAAA
>JAMCVO010000110.1 GCA_023475715.1 Actinomycetota bacterium | reverse complement strand
AGAATGAGCTAAAAAATCGAAATATTGATGCTTATCTGATACATGGAACAGAATCGGATTTTGGCGATGTATTATATCTTAGCAACCACCGGCCGGTATTTGAAACATTAGGTATTTTAATTCCCGGAAAAGGGGAATCTGTATTGATGATAGGTCCCGAGGCAGAACCTTTTGCAGCAGATAGAAGTACTATAAGAAATATAGAGAAAATGCTTGAGTACAGAGAATCAGCGGAGCCTGAATATCCTGATATTCCGGTTAAAAATTTTAGGGAATTGTTTAATGAGTATGTTAAATCAGGCAGTATAAAAAGATTAGGACTGGGAAATTATAATATTTTACCACTGCCAATTTATGATTCTGTTAAAAAGGCTCTCCCGACAAATACTGAAATAATAAGAGCTGAAGATATAATATCTAATCTTCGGCTTATGAAAAGCAATAATGAAATTGCACTAATTAAAAAAGCTCATCAGATAACTGAAAAAGTTTTGGATGAAATACTGGGAAAATTAAAACCAGGTTATACAGAACTGGAAGTTGTAGGAATGATACTGGAATCTATTTACAGAAATGGTGCTGAATGTGAAGCATTTCCTCAATATATCTTTAGCGGAATAAATACACGATTTGCTATAACGCGTCCAACTTATAAAAAAATTGAAAAAAATGAAATGATCCAGTTAAATATCGGAGCAAGATTTGGCGGCTATTCTTCAGCTATTGGAAGGCCTTTGGTCATTGGTAAGATGCCAGATAAGATGAAGAGCGTAATTAAATTTGGACTTGAAGCACACCTTAAGACATATGAATGGATAAAGGAAGGTGTACCTGCAAGTGATATAGCTAAAAAGTTTAAGGATTTTTATATAAACAATGGTTATGCTGACTATTTTCTTTATGGACCCTGTCATGGTTCAGGAATAATTGAAGTTGAAAAACCCTGGGTTGAAACAAATTCCAACTATGAACTTAAAGAAAACATGACTTTTATGGCAGATACTTTTGTTTTAACCCCATATTATGGTCTAAGATGGGAGGATGGATTTAGAGTTACAAAATCAGGTGTTGATATTTTTTCAAGCAAATGGCATGAAGTAATTGAGCTCTAATTGTTATTATTTTAAATAATTAAAAAAATAATAATGTTTTTGAATATATTTAAATACTTATGAAAGAATATGGTTCAAAAATATAATTGAGAGTAGAAAATGAAGATCAGAGAAAAAATGACATCAAGAGAAAGATTAATTAATACCTTGGAATATAAAGAAACTGATTATTTACCATGTTCATTTTTGTTATTTTATAATTTATTACTCAAATGTGAATCTCACGAGGATTATATTAAAGAAGAATTGAATTTAGGTTTAGATGCGGTTGTAAGTGTAGGTAAATTAGATCATTCAACACATCCAGATGCAAAATGTAATGTATGGGTTGAAGAAAAGAACGGGTATAAATATTTCCATAGAAGATTTGATACACCTAAAGGGCCTTTGACACAAAATGTAATTCAAAAGGTAGGTTGGCCAACTGAAGATGAATTTCCTGTCTTTGCAGATTTGATAATTCCTAGGTCTGTAGAAGTTTTAATAAAACCTGAAGAAGATTTAGAAAAATTAAAATATTTTCTTGGTCCTTTTAAGAAAGAAGATATAGAAAAACTAAAAAATGATTCGATATTTTCAAAGAAAATTGCTGATAAACATAATTTACTTCAGGTTGCAGGTATAATTGGTTGGGGCGATACAAAAGTAGGATGGAATCATTTTCAAATTTCAGTTGTAGATATGATTGCCTGGTTATCAGGTTATGAAATTCCAATGATGCTCTCAATAACAAAACCTGAAATAATAAAAGAATATGTAAATATAATTAGTGATTGGAATATAAAACAGATTGAGATTTATTTAGATGTAACTGATGTTGATTTGATAGTAAGAAGAGCATGGTATGAATCAACAGATTTCTGGACTCCTGATGTTTATAAAGATATTATACTTCCCACCATTAAAAAAGAATCCGAGTTAGTTCACCAAGCTGGTAAAAAATATGGGTATATAATTACAACTTCATTTTTACCTATAATTGATTATATTTTGGACTCTGGTATAGATGTTCTAATTGGCGTTGATCCAAAACAAGATAAATTTATGAATATGTCTGCACTTAAGAAGAAATTTCAAGGAAGAAAAAAAGCTATATGGGGTGGGGTAAATGGAGGTGTTACGGTTGAATTAGGTACTAAGGAGGAAACCAGACGAGCTGTTATAGACGCGATAAAAATATTTGGTAAAGGAGGGGGTTTTGTTTTATCACCAATAACTAATGTTCGGGAAGATACTGTAAATGCGTGGAATAATACTTACGAATTTATTAAGACATGGAAAAAATATAGAAGTATATTTTCTTAAGAAATTGAAAATTAATTATTATATTAAAAAATATGAAAGAGTATGGTTCAAAAATATGGTTTATACCGGATGGTGAAATACCTGACCCAAATGCTGGAGAGCTTTATTCTCATGAGGCAATAATTATTTTAAATCCGAATAAGGAAGTTGCAGATATAGAATTTACTTTTTATTTCAGAAATGAAGAACCAATCAGAAATATTAAGATTAAATTAGAAGCAGAGAGAATGATAGATTTGCACTTGAATAATCTGAAAGAAATATCAGTAAATATTGAAGTATTAAAACCTTATTCTGTAAAAATAGATAGCAATATTGGCATAATTGTACAGCATTCAAGATTGTTATCACTAAAAGATAATTTTTCTATATTTACAACAATGGCTTATAAGGAATGAAAACGAATGAATGTGAAATATATAAAATTCAATAAAAAAATAACTATGTTTTTAAACATGATTGAAAGAGTCAAGCAAAAAGGAGGTGTCAGATAAAAAAAGATATGTTAGATATTTAATATGATTGGAGGTGAGATATGGACAATATCAATTCATAATGTGAGATTTGTTTAGTAAAAATTTATTATGACCAAATAGCATCACCAAACAAATCTCAAAACAAATTTTATTAGATATTTTAAAAAAAGTAAAAAACAAGTGGAGGAAGTTTAAATGAAAAAGAAATTATTATCAATATCAGTGTTACTGGTAATTATATTGTTGTTATCAACTCTGTCACTTTCAAGTTGTAAAACAACTTCGACTACAGAAACAACAGCAGCTGAAACAACAGCAGCTGAAGCAACTACAACTGCTACAGCAGAAACAACAGCAGCTGAACCTGTGACATTGGAATGGTGGTCCTGGAATAATGAAGGGGCTTATCCCAACATTTATAAAGACGTTTCAGATAGATTTACGGCTGAGCATCCAAATGTCAAAATAGAAATGAAATATGTAAGTTTTGCAGATTATAAGCCAGCATTAAAAGCAGCAATAGCTGGTGGAGAAGCCCCAGATATTTTTCAGGTTTGGCCGGAAGTTATAGCAGAATTGGCAAAATCAGGAGCGATGGTACCGTTGGATGATTATTTTGCAAAATATTTTCCTGAAATTCCTGAAAATGTAAAATCTATAATTTCTGTAGTCAGCTCATACACTGGTGGAAAAAACTATGTAGTTCCTTTAGATGTTTTAAATAACCAAATTGCCTACAATGTTGAGATGTTTAAACAGTATGGACTAGAAGTACCCAAAACAACTGAAGATTTAGTAAATCTTGCAAAAACTCTTGCAGATAAAGGAAAATTTGCAATTTCTGTTGGGACAAAAGATCTTTGGGTAGCAAAATATTTGTGGTTTGGGCAAAACATATATACAGATCCATCGCATACATTGATATCAAAGGCAGATAGAGGCGAAATATCATGGGTACAACCTGAATTAAAGGAATCAGTCCAAAGAGTTATTGATATGTTAGATGCTGGGGTTTTTGCTCCTGGTGCAAATTCTATGGATGCATTTGTAGGTGCAGAAGATTTATTTACTCAACAAAAAGCAGCAATGTATTTTCCTCTGCAATCTTCCAATAAGCAAGGTGTTCTTGATGCTATAGGTGGAAAATTTACTTTCAGTTTGTTTCCATTTCCACACAAAAGCACAGATTCAGCATCTACTGCAGCAGGTGCTGTTATAGGAAGTAACTTTGCTGTATCAGCTACAGGTAAAAATTCAGATCTGGCAGTGCAATTAATAGCAAAACTTTATGATCAGAAATCATCGGATGTTATGTATGAAAATGGATTTATTCCTTCATTTCTTCAAAAATATACAGGCACTAAAGAATTTGATCCTGTATATCAAAGTATGTTAGATGCACAAAAAACTGCAGTTTTGGAATTAATTTTGGACTCGGAATATTCTTCAGCTATGCTTAATGGTATGCAAGGAGTAATAGGAAAAGAATTGACTGCAGAAGAATTTTTGAATTCTATGGATGCTGCGAAAAAAAAGGAATAAATATCTAGGGAGATACGGTGGAGCTATTATATCTAATAGCTCCACTAAACTAATGAACAAATAACCTTGTTCTCTACTAAAAATTATTGAAAAGAATAAATAATATGTATAGTAATTCAAATATGTTAAGCAGAAAAGCAGGTAGATTAGGATTTTATTTTTCTTTACCTACAATAGTTTTCTTTTTTGCTTTTTTAGCAATACCTATTTTTTTTACTTTTTATTTATCTTTTACTAATTGGTCAGGATTTGATTTTAGCCAAATAAAATTTAGTGGAATTACTAATTACATAAATGTTTTAAGTGATAAAATATTCCATAAAGCTTTTTATCAAACTTGTATTTTTGTTGTACTGAGGGTAACATTTTTAAATATTTTTGGTTTTATAGTAGCTTTGATTATTGACCAAAAAGTACCTGGAAGTAAATTCTTAAGAAGTGTAATTTTTATCCCTTGTCTTCTTTCTCCTATTATCATTGGTGTTATGTGGTCAAGAATGTTTGATGCATTCGGTATAATAAATCAGTTATTGGAATATTTACATTTAATAAAATTACCAATTATGTGGCTAGGGAGCCCAAATTTGTCTTTATATACAGTAATAATTGCATCAGTATGGCAATGGACAGGATTTAATACTTTATTATACTATTCAGGATTGCAAACGATACCTAACGAACTTGTAGAAGCAGCCAAAGTTGATGGAGCTTCTTTTTCAAAAATAGTCTTTAAAATTTATATTCCATTGTTAGAGCCGGTTATTACTATTGCAGCCCTTTTGAATTTAATAGCAGGTTTTAGAGAATTCGATCTTGTTTATGTTATGACCAGAGGAGGGCCCAATCATAGTAGTGATGTCCTGGCAACTCTACTATATCAGAATGCTTTTATGTTTAATAAGATGGGATCTTCATCTGTAATAGCAGTTGTAATAGTAATTTTGTGTACAATATTTTCCATTTTGAGGTTAAAAACTTCAAAAGAATAGTTTAAAAATGGTTTTAAAGGAAAATAAGATGAAAAATTTTAAAAAAGTAATAAGTGGATTATTATTCTATATTATAGGAATTGCTTTTTTATTTCCAGTTTTGTGGATTGCATCAATTTCTTTAAGAGCAAAAAAAGATATCTTTTCTATATCATTTTTTATAAAAGAAATACATTTTGAAAATTATGTTGTTGCTTGGAAAACATTTCAGTTTTCAAGATTATTTTTAAATTCAATTATAGTTGCTATATTTTCTATTATTGTGACATTAATTATATCATCCTTAGCAGGATATTCTTTTTCTAAACTAAAATATAAAGGTTCAAATATTATATTTGTGATAATTCTGTTAGGAATAATGATACCACAGGCTGGAATTCTAATACCTTATTTTTCCATGATGAGAGTAATGGGGTTATATAATACTCTTATAGCTTTAATATTATCTTATATTGCATTTGGAATTCCTATCTCTGTATTGATATTTAGAGGATTTTTTGCAGGAATTCCCAATGAATTAATAGAAGCTGCAAGAATTGATGGATATTCTGAAATTGGGATATTTACGAAGATTTGTATTCCCATATCTAGACCTGCAATTGCTACAGTAATAATTCTTTTATTTGTAAATAATTGGAATGAATTCATTCTAGCCTTAGTTTTATTAAGAGATGAACCTTTATACACTTTACCTTTAGGTATAGCCAGGTATATTGGAGAATGGGATTCACCATGGAATTTGATTGCTGCAGGAGTAATAATTTCAGTAATTCCAATTACAATTGCCTATTTATTTTTACAAAATCAATTTGTAAAAGGTTTAACTGAAGGTGCAATTAAGGGATAAATTATAAATAATTATTATATATTTCTTTCTTATATATTCAATTGGAGAATTTTATGTCAGTCATAACCGTAAATGGTGAAATTGATGCAAGCAAACTGGGAATTATCGCGATGCATGAGCATATATTTTTGGATTTAAGAAAAAAATTAGAAAATTTTCAAAGTTTTGATGAAACATTGCCGTCAGATAAAAAAGTAGATATTTCAAATATAGATAAATTGCGAAAAAATCACAGGGCTTTGAAAGATAATTTGCTGCTTTCAGATATTGAACTTGCAATCCAAGAGTTATTGGAATTTAAAAAAGCAGGTGGCAATACTATTGTGGATATGACAAATATTGGAATGGGAAGAGATCCTGAAGCTTTATGGAATATATCAAAAGCTCTTGGTTTAAATATTATAATGGGGAGCGGTTTTTATGTTGAATCACTGCACCCGGATTATATAAATGAAAAGAATGAAGTCTGGATTGCTCAAAAAATAATAAATGATATAAAAACGGGTGTTGGAAATACAAACATTAGATCAGGAATTATTGGCGAAATAGGTACCAGTAAAGAAATAACAAAAAATGAAAAAAAAGTACTTAGAGCTGCCTCGATTGCTCAGAAAGAGACTGGTGCAGCATTGTCGGTTCATATTGATCCGTGGAGTACAAATGGTCTTGAAGTTCTGGATTTGATGTCGAAAAATATTGTAGATTTAAGCTGCATAATAATATGTCATGTAGATGCAAAAATAGATTTAGGTTATTGCAAAGCACTCTTAAATAAAGGTGTGACAATAGAGTTTGATAACTTTGGTAAGGAATATACTGGAGAACAAACAGGAATGGGTTTTATGCATGATAATGAGAGAATAAAAGCATTAAAAGAAATTATAGATATGGGTTTTATATCTCAATTACTTATTTCTACAGATATCTGCCTGAAGACTGATCTCATTAAATATAGTGGTCATGGTTATGCTCATATTTTAAATAATATTTTACCTCTAATGTTTGAAGAGGGGATAACAAAAAAAGATATCGATATAATTTTAATAGAAAATCCCAGAAAATTGCTAAACATTGAAGATAAATTATAAGTTTATATTAGAAAAAAATAATTACAGTTAAAGGAGGAAGTTTAAATGAAAAATGTTTTCTCAAAAATAGGAGCAGTTACTGTAGCTATTCCTACAAAATATCCTGTTGAACAACGAAATAATATAAATATTCTTTTATCCAAATTAAAAGAAAAAAATGTTGAAATAGCACTGGTAAAAGAATTTGCAGATACTATAACAAAAGCAAGTGATGCCAATGATTTTTTAAAAAAAGAAAATATAGATTTATTATTACTTCAAATTGGCAGCTGGATTCCTGATGAACTGGCAGTAAAAGTGATTGAAAATATTAAGGTTCCATTAATTTTATGGGTGGTACCTGAAAATTTAGAGGGCGGGAATATTATTACCGGTTCAGTTGTAGGATTTATGCAATCAGGTGGAGTTATTTCAAAGTTAGGTAATAAATTTGAAATTTTGTTTGGTGGACCAGAAGACGAGAATGTAATAAAAAGCCTGGATTCCATCATAAAAGTTATAAAAACAATTAATAAACTTAGAAACAGCAGAATAGGATTACTTGGTTATCATTGTCCCGGGATGCTGGATGCGAGTTTCCATGAACTTGAACTTAAAAACATTATAGGTCCGGAAATAGTATATATTGATATTGCTAAATTTATTGAAACAGCTAAAAAAATTAGCATAAATGATTGTGAAAAGATTTATTCTCAGATAAATGAAAAAGAATATAAAATAGATGGACCTGCAAGTAATGACATAATGGATGCAATTAAATTATATCTTGCTTCTAAGCAAATTATTGAATTTAATTCATTAAGCGGAATTGCTGTAAGATGCTGGCCGGAATTAAAGGAATTAGATATTGCTTCACCTTGTTTTGCATTGTCTATGTTAACAAATGAAGGTATTGTTGCCAGTTGTGAAGGTGATCTTCTTGGTACAGTTTCAATGCAGATTTTATATTATTTATCAGGGCAACTCCCGTTCTTTTTTGATGTACTAA
>JAMCVO010000124.1 GCA_023475715.1 Actinomycetota bacterium | reverse complement strand
TTCAAAGCAACTGCTTGTAAGCTTTCTTCAAATATAATATTAAACCCTCCCACATCTGCGTCCATATGATCGACATGATATACTATAAAAGCTTCAAGAATTTTTGGCCTTTTGGGCGAGCCGAATTCCTTTTGCCCGTGATGGCTCAATATTATATGCAGCAATCTTTCTTTTAAATCTTCAGGAAATGCTTCGATCTCTTTAATTTTTTCTAATATCATTCCATAACCTATCGTTATATGGCCCAAAAGCCTCCCTTCATCTGTTATTTTTATTACGATATCAACTTTATATTCCTTTATCTTGCCTATATCATGTAAAATAGCTCCCGTAACAAGCAGATCCCTATTTAAATTTTCATAAATTCCCGAGAGTTTATCACAAATTTTTGCAACATTAAGAGAATGTTCAATAAGTCCCCCCTTATATGCATGATGATACTGCACTGCTGCAGTGGCATTGCCGAATTCTTCTTTGAATTTTTTATCCTCAAAAAATAACTTCAGCAGTTTTTTCAGATAGATATTTTCAATGCTGTTTATGAAAGTGTCCACCTCTGAAAGCATTTCAGCAGCGCTTCTATTGGAAGTTCTTATAAAGTCCGAATACTGTATCTCTGCTTTATCTTCAATCTTTTGAAGAAAGCTTACAAGCAGTTGCTTTGAACCTTTGTAGTCCGTAACCTCACCTTTTATATTGACAAAATCGCCTTCATTAAACAATTTGTCGGTGCCGCTGATCCTGTCGAAAGCCTCGGTCCATATGACTCCGTCTATGGATCCGCCCTTATCCTGAAGACAAATTAGACAGTAATCCTGGCCGCTTTTTTTCTGCTTTATCAATTTTTTACTGATCAGGAATACAGAATCAACCTGTGTGCCTTTTTCAAGTTCGTTTATGAATTGTTTTTTTATTTTTTCCATATACTTACCTGTTTAGTTTAATTAAATTTAATTTTATTTCAGATCTATTTTTTTGCTGATCAAACTCTTAAAGCAGTCTAGCCTTTTATAGTCTGTCAAATCATGCTGTATTGGTGTAATTGATATATAGTTATTTTTAAGCGCAGTATAATCATTGTTTTCGTCTTCTTCGCCTTCCGCAAGCTCCCCGTTCATCCAATAATACTCTCTCCCTCTTGGATCTTCCCTCTTTATAAAAACATCCTTGAATGCCATATCACTCTGGTATGTAATTTTTACTCCCTTGATTTTATCTGCAGATAAATCAGGAATATTGATATTTAAAAGCATTCTTTCCGGCAGGTTGACTGAATCCAGAAGCAGGTTTGCAATATTTTTTGTAAATTCTGCTGCAAAAGTATAATCCGTATCCTTCAGGTTGTTCACCGAAACAGCAATTGATGGCACATTATATATCGTTCCCTCGGTTGCCGCTGAAACTGTACCGGAATAAATTATATTTCTGCCGACATTGGCTCCCCTGTTTATTCCTGAAATCAAAAGATCAGGCTTTCTTTCAAATATTGCTGCAATGGCAAGCTTTACACAGTCTGCCGGTGTCCCATCTACGGCATAACCACAAAATATCCCATTGATGAATTCTTTTTTTACTGAAATGGGATCGAATACGGTGATTGCGTGCCCCACGGCACTCCTCTCCTTGTCAGGAGCAACTATCCAAATGTCCCAGTTGCCATTTCTGATTAGAGCATTGTAAAGCATCGTTATTCCTTTTGCTTCAATGCCATCATCGTTTGTAAGAAGTACTATTTTTTTAGACATTAAAAATTCGATCTTATTACTTAAATAACTTATTCTATTTCTTTAAATTATAAAAAGCTGCAAGACCATAATACCTGGCTTCGCTTGCAAGCTCCTCTTCGATCCTGAGGAGCTGGTTATATTTTGCAACTCTGTCAGTTCTGGAAGGAGCACCTGTCTTAATTTGTCCGGCATTGACCCCGACAACAATATCGGCGATTGTAGTATCCTCTGTTTCACCGGAACGATGAGAAACAACTGCTGTATAACCTGCTCTCTTTGCCATTTCAATTGCATCAAGTGTCTCGGAAAGGGTTCCGATCTGATTAACTTTAATCAGAATTGAGTTTGCAACACCAAGCTTGATGCCTTTTTCAAGTCTTTTTGTATTTGTGACAAAAAGATCGTCACCAACCAGCTGAACCTTTTTCCCTATTTTATCATTAAGCTTCTTCCATCCATCCCAGTCTTCTTCAGCCATTCCATCCTCTATTGAAATAATCGGGTATTTTTCAACAAGAGATGTGTAATAATCAACCATTTGGGCAGGAGTTAAAATTTTACCTTCTCCTGCAAGATTATATTTTCCATCTTTAAACATCTCTGTGGCCGCAGGATCAAGGGCTATATATACATCCTTGCCAGGTTTATAACCAGCTTCGCTTATAGCTTTAATGATATACTTGATTGCATCCTCATTAGCCTTAAGATCAGGTGCAAAACCACCCTCATCTCCGACCGAGGTGCTCATGCCATCCTTTTTTAATACGTTTTTCAATGTATGGAAAATTTCGGCACAAATTCTGAGTGCTTCAGTAAAGGAATCTGCCCCAAGCGGCATAATCATAAATTCCTGCAAGTCTACACTGTTGTCTGCATGTTTTCCACCATTTAGTATGTTCATCATAGGCACAGGCAGTACATGAGAATTTACCCCTCCAATATATTTGTAAAGTGGCAGGTCAAGCGCGATAGCGGCAGCCCTGGCTACCGACAGCGAAACGCCCAGGATGGCATTTGCTCCAAGTTTTGCTTTATTTTCCGTCCCGTCAAGCTCAATCATAACCTGGTCTATTTCCCGCTGAAATATCGCATCCATATCTTCAAGTTCCGAAGCTATAATTGAATTGACATTTTCTACAGCATTCAAGACGCCTTTGCCCATGTACCTGCTTTTATCTCCGTCTCTCAGTTCAACAGCTTCAAAAGCTCCTGTCGATGCACCTGAAGGAACTGCAGCTCTGCCTACTGCACCACATTCAAGAACAGTTTCCACTTCAATGGTTGGATTTGCTCTGGAATCGAGAATTTCTCTTGCAAAGATGTCTACAATAGTTGTAAATTCACTCACAATAATCTCCTTTAAAAAAATTTATTGAATAAAAAATAATTGGAATTATCTCTGTAAATTCTAAATGTATATTGTTATTTTGTCTATATGTTAAATTCCTTTCGTTAACATCTAAAATTTCGTGATAGCAATAAAGGAAAATTTTAAGAGCCATGATGGGTATTTCAAAAACACGCAGGCTTTTCCCCGGCGAGTAAAAGCCAGCTCAGTTTCAGGCTCAGCTATCCTCCCGGAGGAGGAACCATGCCCGCTTAAGCCTTCAAATGGTTTTCTCAATACCCATCCTGGCTTATCAATTTATTTTTTATCACGAAATTTTGGATGCTTCCATTTCTTTCCAAATTTTTTTTAGATTTTTTTTCTTGACAAAACTTGATGTTTAACCTTAGATAATTAGGATAATAATATATCAGGAAAATAATCAAATTTAAAAAAAGAGAGTATACAGATGGATAAAAAATATAAAATAAAAATTTTAAATTTTTCTTTAATAATTTTTCTTATAGTTTCGATTATTTTTGTTTTTACGGCCTGCAGAAAAGCCGCTCCGCAATATGAGACATTCAAAGTAGTAAGAGGAGACATCACAGAATCAGTTACTGCGAGCGGAACCGTAGATTCATCTGATATAAAGAATTACTCATTACAGATTTCAGGTAAAGTTTTAACTGCTTTAAAAAAAGGTGATATTTTTAAAAACGGGCAGGCACTTATATCCATTGACAACAGCCGAAACGAAATACTTGTAAGCCAGGCAGAGAAAAATCTTGAAGCTGCTGAAAATTCCCTAAAAATTGCTAAGATAAACTACCAGCAGGCACTTAATGCAAACCATGTTGCAATACAGCTTTCACAGTCAAACACCGAGCTTGCAGAACAATCGGTGCAAAATGCATATCAGGCACTTGAAGATGCAAATATTCTTGCTGATGCGTCTGTAAACAGTGCTTATAATGCAATAGAGATTGCCAATAATTATCTCAATGGAGTTAAGTCTTCTCCCTTGTCCACACCCGCAATGATTGCTCAGGCTGAAGGCAATGTCAGTTCTGCTGAAGATGCCTATGAGCAGGCAAAGGAAAGCGCAAGATCGCAGACAGATGGGGCAAACAGCGCATACGAACAAGCCCTCGCAAATCAATCGGCATCCTATTGGACTAATATAAATAGCACCCAGACAGCACATACTCAAATAAAGCTGACAGGTGCAAATATAAAACAGGCTGAAATTCAGCTTGAGCTTTCCAATATAAATTTGGAGCTTACAAAACTCGAACTGGATAAAAACCAGATATCCGCGCCATTTGATGGCATAGTATTATCCTCCACTTTTTCAAATGGAGAATTTGCAGGTCCAGGCGTGACTGCTGTCTCCGTAATAAGCAGCCAGTTTATAATCAAAGCTGATATAAATGAAACAGATATCGCAAAACTTAGTCCCGGCCAGAAAGTAGATATCACGCTTGATGCATACCCTGATAAGTTACTGGCAGGAGAAATTGCAGAAATATCCCCGATATCCAAAAACCTGGCTGGAATAGTATCATTTGAAATAAAGGTTAAACCTGATGACTCAGCACAGAGTTATTTAAAATATGGACTTTCTGCAAATGTCACTATTATTATTTCAAAAGTGGAAAATGTCCTCTATATACCATTACAATCAGTTTATGAAGGAAATGGAAAGAAATATGTTGATGTCCTGACAGAAAATAATGAATCTAAAAAGGTTGAAATAACGACAGGCAATTATAACTATGATTACATAGAAATAAAATCCGGGCTTACAGAAAGCGATCAGATAATAATTTCCAAAATTGAAGCAGCTGCCCCAGCCAATATGTTTGGTCAGTAATATAAATTACTGGAGTAAAAAAGTATTTAATTTAACAAAATAAAAAATGAATATTGATAATTTATGGAAGAAAACTGCAAAGATAATAACTGCATAATCGAAATCCTGGATATTACAAAAATATATAAGATCGGCAAGATCGAAGTAAAAGCTCTTCGGGGAGCAAACTTGAAGATTTCACAGGGAGAATTTGTTGCAATCATGGGCCCTTCAGGTTCGGGTAAGTCTACCCTTATGAACATTCTTGGCTGCCTCGATACCCCGGACAGCGGAAAATTTTTTCTTGAAAATACCGATGTCAGCAAATTAAATGACAATCAGCTTGCTGAAATAAGAAATAAAAAAATTGGTTTTGTTTTTCAGACATTTAACTTGCTTTCCAGATCTGATGCAGTTCGTAATGTTGAGCTTCCATTGATTTATACTGCCAGAAACGCTTCCAGGAATAGAAAAGCAAAAATCTTTGACTCGTTAAAATCAGTTGGACTCATTGGCTGGGAAAAACATAAACCAAGCGAGCTTTCAGGAGGCCAGAGACAGAGGGTGGCAATAGCCCGGGCACTGGTAAACGACCCTGCAATAATATTAGCTGATGAGCCTACAGGAAACCTTGATTCGGTAACAGGCGAGGAAATTATGGCAATATTCCAGAAATTAAACAGAGAGGGAAAAACAATCCTGCTTGTAACGCATGAGCTTGATATTGCAAAGCATGCCAACAGAATTATTTACCTGCGCGATGGAAAGATTTTCAGGGAAGAAAAAATTACAATGCCGATAGATGCATCCGAAATGCTTGAAAAAATGCCAAAACTTGAAGATAAATTAAACTGAGAGAAAAAACCAAATTAGAAATAAAAATAAAAAGGAAGTGCATCTAAAATTATGCGAAGATTGTATGAAGGTATAATAATTGCTTTTCAATCGCTGGCTTCTAATAAATTACGGGCATTCCTGACAATGCTTGGAATAATTATTGGTGTAGGTGCTGTAGTTGCTATGATGTCAATCGGCACAGGTGCTCAGGAATCAATTATAAAGAGTGTTCAGGATATTGGCTCAAACCTTATTATCGTTACACCAGGCAACAGACAGGAGGAGCAGCAGGGATTTGAGAGGATGCTGGGAGATGACAGGGATAAGGAAGCATTAAAAGTTGAAGATGTAAAAATGATTGAAAAAGAAGCAACGCTGATTAAAGGTGCAGCTCCTGCTGTGCTGAGCTCTTCGATCATTACATATCTGAATAAAAATACCAGAGCAAGTGTTTATGCATCAAGCGAAAAGGCTGAATACATATATAATTTTGAAATTGAAAGAGGTCAATTCTATACAGCAAGCGATGTGCAGAATTCTGCAAATGTTGCTGTAATAGGACGTACTGTAATAAATAAGATATTCGGTAAAATTGACCCGATAGGGAAAATAATAAAAGTTGACGGCAAGAATTTCACAGTTATCGGAATAGTAAAATCCAAGGGTACTGATCAGTTTGGAAATGACCAGGACAATTCGATCTCTATACCAATAACTACCGCCCAGCATAAGATTTACGGAATTGATTACATAAATATGATAATTGCCCAGAGTACTTCTGAAAATAACATGGACCAGGCATCAAAAGAAATTGAAAGGATATTAAGGAGAGCTCACAATTTGAGAGCTGATGAGAAAAATGATTTTACTGTTCAGAACCAGACACAGCTTCTTGATATAGTAGGAACAATCACAAGCATATTTACGATTACAATTTCCAGTATTGCAGGAATTTCACTCCTGGTTGGCGGAATAGGTATTATGAACATCATGCTGGTATCTGTTACCGAAAGGACAAGAGAAATAGGAATAAGAAAAGCAGTAGGTGCAAAGAATAAGGACATTCTTTTTCAATTCCTGATAGAAAGCGTTGTATTAAGTATAACAGGTGGGATTCTGGGTATACTTTTTGCAGTCGCGGTATCAATAATCCTAAATAAGTTTACAATACTCCAACCGACAATTTCGGCATTTCCGATTATACTGGCAATTACTTTTTCAACAATGGTGGGGTTATTTTTTGGTATCTATCCTGCGATGAGAGCGGCGAGATTAAATCCGATTGCAGCTTTAAGATATGAATAGAGATATGATTAAAGCACATGAGAAATAAGATTGGATGGATATAATGTTAGCATCTAAAATTTCGTGATAAAAAATAAATTGATAAGCCTGCGTGTTTTTGAAATACCCATCATGGCCCTTAAAATTTTCCTTTATTGCTATCACGAAATTTTAGATGCTTCCTTTAATTTATTAATTATGACTGGCGATAATTCTAATGCTTTCTATTCTAAGTTTTTTGTCTTGCCCTTTTTCTGTTTCTTGCCCTCAGACTCTGCCAGATTATAATCAATATTATTGCTATCAATATAAGTACCGGGCTCATAACAATAAGCACGGTGGTCATTCCTCTGACAACTGTCAAAGCGCCTCTTGCCCCTCTTTTAACAGCTCCCAGGAAACCGCCTTCCGTTGATTCAGTTATTGCCTGGGGTTCAGCCAAACTAATATCTATTGTTGAAAAAGAAACCATGTTATCAAGATAATTCATCCTGCCTTTTATAACTTCAATTTCACCCTGAACATTGCTGAGCTCTCTCTGGACTTCTATGCTGTCCGTAACCTTGACTGACTTCTTCATCAACTCTAAAAGTACTTGCTCCTGGGCCTGAAGATTCTTCAATCTTGATTCCAGGTCAACATATTCCTGGGTAACATCTGTCCCGCCCAGCTGAACACTTTTTACTGTGCCCAATTGTTTTATTTTGTTTACTACAGCATCAAAATTCTTTTGCTCAACTCTTATTGTTATCATACCGCTTGTAAGTTTCCCTTCAGAATCAGAATAGCTTTGTGAATTGCTTACAAAACCATTATTAGCTTCGGCAAGTGTTGCTATCTCGAAAAACTTTTTCTCAAACTCACCCTTATTAACTTCAAGCTGTATATTCGCAGTTTTTATTATTTTACCGCTGGCAGCTATAGACTTGGTATAATCTGCGGTACCTCCCTCGGCATAATAATCTCCGGTATTGTTTGCAGGTGCTCCGCCTTCCTGTGTCATTATTTCACCTTCGGACGCCATGGCTGCCGTTGTGGACACACTTTCACTTTTTGTTAAATCTGCAGAATAACCGTCAGTAGTCACTTCCCCATTTACTGCAGATCTTAAGGTAGCACATGCTGGTAGTACTGCTGCAACCATAAGTATTGCAAGAATGATGCCTAATATTACTTTTGGTTTTATCTTTTTCATTTTCCCCCCAATCTTTATAATAAAATTTAAAAAATTTTAAAATCAATATAATTATACGAAATTACTTTAATAAAAACTGGGGTAATATATATTATTCATTAAATTCCCCATATACAACCAGTTTAAAATTAGTTTCGTCATTTTCAATAGCGATCTTTTCTTCTTTAACATAACCAGGATTAAAAT
>JAMCVO010000655.1 GCA_023475715.1 Actinomycetota bacterium | reverse complement strand
CTATTCTATATTTTCAGAATTCTATGAAAAGTATGGAGAAGGTATAATACATCATTTGGGGATGAAAGTTGATAATTATGATTATGTATTAAAAAATCTTAAATCAAAAGGGTTGGAAATTTTACAATCTGGAAACTATTTAGGGAAAATAAATTATTCTTATATTTCTACCGGTTCTGATATCAATTTTATAATTGAAATTTCAGAAGATGTTGATCAACTTTTCCGGAGAGAACAATAAAAAGAAAGATGTGTTTATTCTTTAAAAAATTTTATTTTAAAAAATAGAAAGTATTAAAATGAACAAATATTTAATTGGAATAGACATTGGACAGACTAATATCAAATGTGGATTATATTCAGAATCAGGTCAGCTAATTCGCAAAACTGCCAGAAGCCTTAAATTTTACACAGATTCAAGCGGGAAAGTAGAGCAAAAACCTTATGATTGGTGGAATAATGTAAAAGCTGCTTTAAAAGAATTAAATAGTAATGACAAGAAGATGAGAAATGTTATTGGTTTAGGTTTGTCTACTATGGGTGGTATCCTGGTTTTTGCTGATTCAAAAAAAGAACCCATATGCAATTCCCTGGGTATTGTTGATATAAGAAGCAAACTGGCATTTGATGAGTTGATCAAATTGAAAAGTCCAGAATATTTCTACAGGAAGACAGGCTGGTATAATGTAGCTGGCTTGCCGTTAGCATCGGCTTATTGGTTTAAAAAGAATTGTAAAGAATATTTTACAAAAAATCATTATATGATGTTTGTCAGCAATTGGCTTATTTATAAGCTGACTGGAAAATCAATTTTAGATAAAACAAATGCCGCTATATCAATGCTTTTTGATATCAATAAGGGTGCCTGGGATGAGGAGCTCTTAGAAATTGCAGGTATCAATAAAAAACAGCTTTCTTCAGTTTTACATAGCGGATACCCTGTTGGAAAAATAAAGGAGGATGTAGCGACAGAACTAGGTCTAAATAAAGATGTAATAGTGGCAAATTCTGCACATGACCAGTACGCTTGTGCTCTGGGGGTTGGAGCCATAAGTGCTAATGAATTTCTAATATCAACAGGAACAGCCTGGGTAACTCTTGCATTCACAAATAGGTTAATCTTTGATGAAATTAATTATTTTTCTCCAGGTTATCATGTTATCGATGGTTTATTTGGTTTTTTAGCTGTAATTCCCACAGGTGGAAGAATACTTGAATGGTTTGTCGATGAAATAATTTTAAAAAGAGGTAAAACAAAAAGAAATTTTTATAAAGATGAAAATATTAAAAAATTTGCAAATTTAAGGCAAAAGTTATTATTTCTACCATATTTATCAGGGACAAATGCTCCAAATTGGGATAGAGATATCAAGGCTGCCTGGCTGGGCATGTCATTGACAACAAATTCTTATGATCTTTTGGTATCTATTATGGAATCTCTATGCTTTGAATTAAAACTATATATTGATTCATATAAAAAAGAAGTTAAACCTTCTTGCTTTTTTGTTACAGGTGGAGCTACTAAATCAAAAATATGGATGAAAATGTTAGCAGATATTACAGGGCATGCTTTGAGAATTCCACAAGATAATGAAGCAGGAATTAGGGGAGCAGCCATTATGGGGGCAGTTGGTTGCGGAGTTTTTTCTGATTTTCATGAAGCTATAAAAAATTTTATGAGTGATTATACTGAGATATTGCCAGAACAGGAAGAATTTGAGAGTTATCTAAAACTATTTCAAATATATAAAGAAATAACCAGAGAAACCATGAAAACAAATAAATCATTATTTAATTTTAATTTAGAATACAAAAAGAAAAACAATGAGCATACTGGAAAATGATCCTGATTATTACGAGAAGATGGATTTGCCAATCTATAAAAATGAAATTGACACTTTTATTCCATCTTCTATTTTTGATTTCCATGTACATATCTGGAAAAAGGAACACTGGGAAACAGATTTTGATGATAAAAGTCGATTAAATATTCCGGTTGCGCAGGGGCAGTTTTTTGATATTGAAGATGCAAAAAAATCTATGGAGATTCTTTACCCCGGGAAAAAATATAAAATGCTGATCTTTGGTATGCCTATCCCAGGATTATCTATTGATAAAATGAATCAATATATAAGTTCAATTTCAGATAAGGTAAATATATTTGGGATGTTCATTCCAACAATTGGAGATAAGGTAAGCGAAATTGAGAAGAAATTTTTAAAAGGTAATTTTTTTGGTTTTAAACCATATCCGGATTTAGTTACATGGAAAGATCCAAGAAATGTAAATATAACAGATTTTGCTACAAAAGAGCAATTTGAAATTGCAAACCATTATAGTCTTATGATAATTCTTCATATATCAAAAGTGCTAAGGTTAGCTGATCCAGAGAACATTAATCAAATAAAAAATCTTTGTCAAAAATATCCTAAAGTTAAGGTAATACTAGCACATGCTGGCAGGTCGTATTGTCCAAACAATATAAAAGCAGCAATAGAGCAAATAAAAGATATTCCCAATCTTTTTTATGATCTATCAATGATAAATAATGAAGAAGTGTTTGAGGTCATACTTAGAAATATTGATATTAATAAATTGCTTTTTGCAACAGATTTACCAATAGCATTCCATAGGGGTAAGAACATATGTATAAATGGAGAACATTATTTTGTTACAAGAAAGAGTTATCCATGGAGCTTATCCTCTCCATTTATAAATGTAAGAACAACTTTTTTTGCTTATGAGATAATAAGAGCATTTAAAACCGCTGCTGAAAAGATCGCGCTAAACAAAGATGATATAAAACGAATTTTTTATTGTAATGCAATGGAACTTATTAATAATTAACAATCAATCCAGGTTTTAAAGGACATTATTGTTGATTTTGCATGGCTAAAAGTGTTTAATATTAATATGGGTAATTAGAGTTACTGGGATTTATAACAACTCCCAGTAAATAACGTCAGCATAAAACTTCTACTCCTAAAAGTTGAGCTTCTCTTATAAAATCTTCACTTATTCTTTTATCTGTTATGAATTTGTCTATCTTATCAAATGGACATACTACTGATAATGCCACTTTGTCGATTTTAGAACTATCAGCCAGAAGAATAATTTCATCTGCAATTTCCAGTAGAACTCTTTTTGATTCAGATTCTTGAATATTAGGCTCAGTAAGTCCATTTTTAATTGATACTGCTCCAACATTTAAAAATAATTTATTAGCTTTCAGAGTTTTTATTGTTTCACTATAATTAGTTGTAGTATAAGTAAGCTTTCTTATCGGGCCTCCTAAAATTAATACATTATAATTGCTGTTATTTACTAAGAAATTAGCAATTTTTATAGAATTTGTTATTATATTCAGGTTATTAAATTTTTTACTCTCAATAATTTTTTGAGAAAATATTAAATTAGTGGTACCTGAATCCAGGATTATTGTTGAATTATCATCTATAAGATCTATGGCTATATCTGCAATATAATTCTTATCTTCAATATTTTTAGTTTTTACAATATTCTGATTTAATTCAATAACTATTTTGTCCTCACAAAGCACTCCGCCGTGAACTCTTTTAACTAATTTCTTTTTTGCGAGATCATTAACTATATTTCTTATTGTTGCTTCAGTGCAATCAAGTTCTTTTGCCAGATCTTTTACCCTTAATATTTTACCACTGCCTAATTGATTTAATATATATTCTCTTTTTTCTTCCTGTATCATTTTTTAATATAAATTTAATTATTTGTATGGTAATTATATAAAATTTTATATTATTAATTTATATTTGCAATATTTATTTTTTTCTTTTTCCATAATTTATTTTCTTCATTTATTTGCATTAACTTTTTATTTATATCATAATTATTGTAGTAATACAAAAATATTAATAAATTTTCAAAAGTTATTGAAAATTATAGAAAATTATGTTATACATAAAAAAAGCATTCTATTTATTTAAAGCATTAAAGTAGACATTTATGTTTTAGGGAGGTGATGATATTAATAATATGAGCTAAATGGTAAAAATTAAATATTTGGAGGGGGTGCTTTATGGATATTTGAATTAAGATTTGTTTATCAGGAAAATCAATTTTTATAAATATTTATTTTTAGAGACAAATCTTAAGAAAATTTATCGAATTTTGTAAAAGAATTGTATTAAGGAGGAGGAATTTAAAATGAGAGGAATTATTCCAAAAATATCATTAATTCTTATAATAGTGCTAGTGGTATTCTTTTCATTTGTTGGTTGCAAAACTGCAACAACTGAAACCACAGCAGCAGAAACTACAGCAGCGGCTACCACAGCAGCAGAAACTACCGCAGCAGCTACTACAGCAGCTGAAACGACAGCAGCAGGGCCAACTTTATCTAAAATTGGCTATAGCATGTTATCTTCTTACTTCGAATATTTTCAAAGAGTAATATTGGGAATGCAGAACGAAAGTAAAGCAAATAATATAGAATTACTGTTAGACGACCCGCAGTTAGATCTTGATGCTCAGGTAACCGGACTTTCAAATCTATTAACAGCCGGCTCTCAGGTATTGGTTATAACCAGCCTTGATCCGGTTGCGGTGGAAGCTGCAGTAAATGAGGCACATGCCAAAAATGTTCCGGTTATATCTCATGTTTCATCTTTTAAAGGTGCCGATGTTTATATTGGACTTCCGGAATATCAATTTGGATTAACTGGCGGCGATGCTTTTGGCGCAAAATTAGTAGAAATGGGAGTTTTGGAAGGAAAAACAGTCAAGATTGCTGTTTTGGCCGCTGATGTCTTGGGTGAGGGATTAGTTCAGAGAGTACAGGGTGTCATAGATGGATTTACGAAGCATTTCCCGGATGCTGAGATTGTTGCCCGTGCCGATGCTTTTGATGAGGATACTGCTTTGCAAACCCTTGAAACCATGTTACAGGCTAACCCAGATATTAATGTTGTATTGACTTCTAATGATCCCGGAGACTACGGTGCGATTGCTGCTATTGAAGCTGCAGGGAAAGTGGTCAATGAAGATGTTTATGTATGCGGCCTTGGAGATCAGTTCAGAACACTTGATTTAGTAGAACAGGGAAAACTTTTAACTTCACTTTCCGTAAGCCCTGAAGCAACAGGTGTGCAGATGGTGGAAGTAGCTATTAAGCTCTATAATGGTGAGAAAGTAGATAAAAATATATATATTGGTTCTACTGTACTTACAAAGGATAACGTTGCTGCTTTTAGAGATTATAAGCTCTCCTTTGGCCCAATAAAGGAATAAAAATAAGGTATGTTAAAAATAAGTAACAGGAGATATTTAAAATATCTCCTGTTACTTTAACTAAGTACTTTAAAAAGGAAAAATAAATATGGATGATAGCATTTTAGAATTAAAAAACATAAGCAAAGCTTTTCCGGGAGTTCAAGCTTTAAAGGATGTAGACCTTAAGATTAAAGCAAATAGCGTTCATGCCCTGGTAGGAGAAAATGGGGCAGGTAAATCAACTATGATAAAAATATTATCCGGTGTTTACAAGGCTGATAGCGGAAAAATCATTATTAATGGCATTGAAACTAAATTTAATAATCCTTTAGACAGCCTTAAAGCTGGCATATCTACAATCTATCAGGAATTAAGTGTGATTGATGATTTGACTATAGCGCAGGATTTGTTTTTTGGAGAAGAAGAAAAATTTACAAGTTTTGGTTTTATTAATTTTAAAAGAATGAATAAAGAAGCCAAAGCAGTTTTAAACAATTTGGGTATTATTCTTGATGTAGCAAAAAAAGTCGAAAGTTTGTCAATTTCCGATAAACAGCAGCTGGAAATAGCAAAAGCAGTAAACAGAAATGCAAAAATTGTTCTTATGGATGAGCCTACCTCAGCCTTATCAGATAAAGAGATTGAAAATTTATTTAAAATTATTAAAAAAATTAAACAGGGCGGTGTCTCCATTATTTATATATCTCATCACCTGGATGAAATTTTTAAGATCTGTGATGATGTTACAATTTTAAGAGATGGTCGGGTAGTAGATACCCTAAAGGTTGTTGATGGCCAAGAAGTAAGGGATGAAGTAATTAAAAAAATGGTGGGCAAAGATATCGTTAAAATTAAGACTAACAGATTCAGAGAAATACACAGTGATAAGAAAGTTTTATTAGTTAATAATTACAATACTTCAACCGGAGTCAAAGACGCAAGCTTTGAATTAAAACATGGAGAAGTTTTAGGAATTTATGGTGCTATGGGTTCAAAGAGAACAGAGTTGTTTAAATCAATTTTTACAGGACGGGATAAAATATCAGGGGAAGTATTATTAGATTCTAAAGAAGTAGGGGATAGTGATGCGGCAAAATCTATTTCAAACGGGGTAGGATTTTTACCGGAAGACAAAAAATCAGAAGGACTGTTTCTAAATTTACCAATATCTAAAAATATCCCGTTTATTCTATATGGTATAGAGTCGAAATTAGGATTTTTAAAACAGAGAGCTGGCGCAAAAGCAACTAAAAAATATATAGATTTATTAAGTATAAAAACTCCATCATCAGATCAGGAAGTAATTTATTTAAGCGGGGGAAATCAACAAAAAGTTGTTTTGGCTAAATTACTTGCAGCCAATTGCAGTATTTTAATGCTGGACGAGCCGCTTGTAGGCATTGATGTGGGAACCAAAAATGAAATATTAGACATAATTAATAAACTTGCCAATGAAGGTAAATCAATAATTATCATTTCATCTGAATTGCCGGAACTTATGAAAATAAGCGATAGAATATTAATTATGAGGGGTGGGAAAATTATTAAAGAAATTTCCGGAGAATTTAATCAGGAAGAAATCATAAGCTATTCAGTGGGGGGTAAATCTAATGAACATGATTAGAAGCATGGATTCAACTGTAAAAAGAGTAAGGTTTAAGAAAAATTTTTGGGAAGTTTATGGGGTCCCTATAGCATTTATCGTTCTTTTTATTATTTTTAGTTTTGCAAATGATAAATTTCTGACTTTCGATAATCAGATGAATATATTAAGGGCTACATCTATTATTGCTATAGTAGCAATAGGTACCACTATTATGATGTTATCTGGTAATATAGATATTTCAATGGCTTCAACAATGGCAATTTCCGGTGTTGTTACTATAGGTCTAATAGTAGATTTTAATATAAATCCAGTAATTGCGATTATTTGCGGAATGTTAACAGGCATCTTATGCGGTCTCGTTAATTCATTTTTTACGATTTATGTTAAAATTCCTGCATTTATTGCAACACTGGCAACTCTATCTATATATAGAGGATTAAGCTATATTTATACTAAAGGTTATTCCATTTATGGTGATCAGATAACTGATGCATATAAATTTATCGGGCGCGGGTATTTATTAAAAATACCAATGCCGGTTATTATAATGCTAGTTTTATATGCAATCTTTATAGTTATTTTCAAGTATACGAAATTGGGTCTGTACACTTATGCAATCGGGAGCAATGAAAGAGTCAGCTTATTGTCAGGGGTAAAGTCAAATCGCATTAAGATGGTTTTATTTCTGATCGGTGGATTAACTTCATCAATAGGGGGAATAATAATGACTTCAAGATTGGGTTCTGTTCAGGGTGGAATGGCAGACGGAATGGAATTTGGAATAATCACTGCAGTTGTAATTGGCGGAACCAGTATTTCCGGAGGTAAAGGATTAATTGCCAGGACTCTGCTTGGAGCTTTATTTATCGGTATTTTAAATAATGCGATGGTATTGATGAATATATCTACTTTTTATCAATTAGTAACAAGTGGGGCTGTACTGCTTTTTGCCTTAACTCTTGACAGGCTAAAATCAAGGCAAGCTTTATAAAATTAATAAAATTTATAAATCCTAAATAATTATATTATTGTAAATTTAAGGATATTAAAAATAGATTATAGAAATAAATAAGAAAACAAACCTTTTATAAATATAATTTTACTTTAATTTTTCTAGGCTTTAATTGTTTCCAACAGTATAAATACTTTTTAACGTTTGGGCAGGTGATGCTTCAATAATGAACTCAAGAGACAGAGTTTTGAAAACCTTAAATGGTATCATTCCAGATAAAGTTCCAAAAGGGGATGTAATGTATCACCCAAAGATAATAGATGAAGCATTAAGGTTAAAAGTAAAGAAAGATTATGGAAATGCGCTAGCCTCGTGGATGTACGAGGATATGAACTTGTTGGAGTTTGAAAAGCAACTTAAATTCAGAAAATTAATAAATTGTGATTTAATTGCTGTTTTTCCCACCTTTGGTTTAACAAGCATTGAAGAATCGCACGATAAGAAAATTATTAATGATATATTTGGTAATACTATAACTGTTATTGAAAATGAGAGTAAAATTGATCATGTAATAAAAAATCCCAAAGATTTAGATTCTTATAATCTTCCTGATGTATCAAAATTTG
>JAMCVO010000366.1:2663-8483 GCA_023475715.1 Actinomycetota bacterium | reverse complement strand
CAGAAATATCCAGAGGTATTCTTCCAGGATTTCTATGTTCGATTGCATTAATAACTCTTTCTCTCGATGTTAAGCTCCCAGTCATTTAGAAAATCTCCTTCTAAATTTTACTAAAAATTTTACATATTGCGCGATTATTCCTTACCTTTTGGTGTTATCTACTTATAAAAACAAGTATAAACCATTGGAGAGAATTATGTGTTTTTATATGACTAGAGTTTTCCTTGTATCTTAGCTCTTACCAGATTTGTAATTATATGAGCTATAACTAAATGCATATCTTCAATAAATAAATAATTATTGCTTGGAATAATAATGGATATTTCTGCGATAGCTTTCATTTTGCCACCATTCCCGCCGATAATAGCTATAGATTTAGCTTTGTGTTCTTTTGCTATTTCAAATGCTTTTAGAATATTTTTAGAGTTTCCACTGGCGCTAAAACCAATTACCAGATCATCCTTTTTCATCCAGTTCTTCAATTGTTCAGAGAAGCACACATCAAAGCTTACGTCGTTTGCCCATGTAGTTATAGTTGCTATGCTATCGTTTAATGACATCGCCTTAAATCTTTTATCATGAATAACAATTTCATTTTTTTCATCTGAAACTATTGTATGTTTTAAAAGATCGTTAACAAAATGAGATGCGGTGCTGCCATGCCCGCCGTTTCCCATAGTAAAAATATGGTTTTCATTTTTATAGGCTTCTACAAAAAGATCTGAAGTTTTTTTTATTTCTTCAACAGGTAATTTTGGTAAAATTTCTTCAAGTTCTTTTATATAGTTGTTAATAAAATTGATTTCTTTCATTTCACCACTGTCCTTTATTTATAATTTTTTATTTTTTAATACTTTTTTTATTGCTTTTTTAATACTTTTTACACCCAACCCAAAGTGTTCTATAAGTTCCCAGGGCTCACCCGATTCTCCAAAACTGTCTCTTACTCCAATCATTTCCATAGGAACAGGATAATTTTGAGCTAAAACCTCTGCTACCGCACTACCAAGACCACCGTGAATTTGATGTTCTTCTGCTGTGACAATTGCACCTGTTTTTTTTGCTGTTTGCATTAAGAGTTTTTCATCTAAAGGCTTTATGGTATGCATATTTATTACACATACACTAATGTTTTCATTTTCCAGCTCATTTGCTGCTATTAATGACAGAAATACCTCAGAGCCAGTTGCTATTACTGCAACATCTTTTCCATTTTTTATAATGTTTGCCTTACCAATATTAAAAGGTGTTGATTCATCTGTGAGTATCGGTGTGGGCTCACGACTCAGGCGCAGGTAAACAGGGCCCCTTATATTAGCAGCGGCAATAGTAGCTTTTCGTGCTTCCATACTGTCCACTGGAGATATAACAGTTAAATTAGGTAAAACAGATGTAAGCGCAATATCTTCCAGGGCCTGGTGCGAAGCTCCGTCAGGACCAACCATCAAACCTGCGTGAGCGCCTTCAATCTTTACATTACAATTACTATAACATACACTTACTCTTAGTTGATCCCAGCAGCGGCCCGAAGAGAAAACTCCGTATGTATTAACAAATGGTATTAATCCACACAAACTCATGCCAGCCGCTGCGCTCATCATGTTTTGTTCTGCCACACCAAACTGGAAGAATCTTTCGGGGTATTTATTTTTAAAAGCCTGAGATCTTGTTGATTCAGTAAGATCGGCAGTTAAAATAACTATATTGGGATTTTTATTTCCTAATTCAAGCAAAGCTCCGCCATAACCTTCCCTGGTAGCTTTCCATGTTTTTTTATTTAAAAGGTTTTGATTTGACGGATTATCCATATTTTAAATCCTCCATTGCTTTATCAAACTGGTCCTGATTAAGTGCTTTGCCATGCCAGTAGCACTTGCCTTCCATAAATGATATGCCTTTACCTTTCTCAGTATTTGCAACAATTACAGTAGGTTTTCCCTTAAATTTTTTAGCTTCGTTAAAACTATTTATTATTTGTATAAAGTCATGGCCATTTATTTCAATTGCATTCCATCGAAAATCTTTCCATTTATTTATGAATGGATCCAGTCCCATAACCTCTTCAGTGGTTCCGTCTATTTGCAGTTTATTAAAATCAATTATTGCACAAAGATTGTCCAGTTTATAATGTCCGGCACTCATTGCTGCTTCCCATATCTGTCCACAATCACACTCGCCATCACCTATTAAGACATACACTCTGTTTTCTTTTTTAAGAAGCTTAAAAGCCAGTGCCATCCCAACACCAACTGAAAGACCCTGACCAAGAGAACCACTCGAAATTTCTACTCCTGGAGTATTTTTCATCCTGCTTGGGTGACCCTGTAGTCTGGTTCCTAGTTTTCTAAAAGTTGATAATTCTTTAACAGGAAAATACCCTGATTCAGCCAGAACTGAGTAGAGCAGCGCACTTGCGTGTCCTTTAGAAAGTATGAATCTATCCCTGTCTTTCCATTCGGGGTTCTTAGGGTCATATCGCATCTGACTGAAATAAAGTACAGTCAGTAAATCTACTGCTGAAAGCGAACCTCCCGGATGGCCACTGCCAGCATCAAAAATCATTTTAACAATGTCGCACCTGATTTTATTTGCGATTTTTTCCAATTCAGCTTTTTCAGTTATCATTTATTTCTTTCAGTTTTAATCAATTGCTTTTTTAATTCATTTTTATTTTTTAGCCTGTTGTTTTTGGCCTGTATTTTTTAATTAGTTTTTAAATATTCCTTAACAACATTCTTCATTGCTTCAACCCCAGCTGCAATACCTCCAGGATACTGAGTGATGCCAGTTCCTGCTAAAATCATAATATCTGTACCGAATTCTTTTAAATTTTCCATCAAATTTGACGGCTTTAAGCCGCCTGATAATGCTGGCATCATTTCTTTAATCCCATGTATTGGTATAGTCATGGCATGATTTAATGATTTAATCTCTTCAGTCTTTCCTCCAACAAGATAACCACCTAAAACGTTAGACTTAAGATAATCTCCACCCATCAATCTTGCAAATTTTGCCACAACCTCTGGGCTTACACCCTGTCCTTCTGCTCTGCTAAATGCCTCTTTTCCACCACAATGCGCATAAATAGGGACATTATAGTTCTGGCTGCGAAGTATTTTTAAGCTGCTAAAACCAGCAGCAAAAAAATTAACCATTAGAGCATTTGCTCCGTTGCTCAAAGCAATTTCTGCAAAATTCACAATATTTTCAGGACCTGTAGTAATATGTGGAGCATATAATATTTTTTTACCGGTTTTGTCTTCAGCTTTTTTTAATGCATCTGTTACTTTTTTTACACGTTCCCGTAAAGGACAGTAGAGGTATTGCAGCATTTAATATTTTTTCATCATCTTTTATAAACTGCAGTCCACCTGATCCAAACTGGTAGCACATTTCAGCTATTTCATCTGCAGTAAGTCCGGAGGTAGGTTTAACAATAGTACCAATGACAGGTTCATTTTTAGATACGCCTAAATATTTTTTAGTTTTGCCTAATCCCCATCCAGGTCCTGGAAAATATTTATATACGAAGTCAGGCAATTCAAAATCTACGAGCCTTGATTTTTCATAGGTAATTAATGCATGAGTTGCTCCTCCAATCATTGATAACCATACTGAAGAGAATGCACTTTCCTCCATATTAAAGTTTATTAAGGGATATAGCAGGGTAATATACCCTTTGCCTTTTTCAAATTCATTTATTTCCAGCACTTCTCCCCTGCACTTATTAAATAATTCTGTAGGTTCTGAATCTTTATCACTCCATTTTCCTGTTGTTTCAAGTTCAACTAGATTTTCTGCAACTTCTTTTAGGTTCTGATTTGTTTCAATATAATAAACAGCTTTTAAGCTATCTTTAGTTGAATGCATTTATTTCTCCTTTTTTAATCTGGCTTTTTGAAAATTTTTTTTATCTTTTTTACAATTATATCTGTTTGTGGTATTACAATTTTTTCCAGGGTGCGGTTAAATGGAATAGGGGTATCAATTGCAGCGATCCTCTCAATCGGGCCATCAAGATAATCAAAAACTTTTTCGGTTACTTGTGCACTAATTTCAGCTCCAACTCCTCCTGTTTTACAATCTTCTTCTACAATAATTAGCCTGTTTGTTTTTTTTACTGAATTAATTACTGTTTCGATATCCATGGGGGATAAAGTCCTAAGATCAATTACTTCAACATCTATTCCATCCCGTTTGAGTAAATCAACTGCTTCAAGTGCATTAAGAACCATTCTGGAATAAGTTACTAATGTTATATCATTTCCGGATTTTTTTATCTCGGCTTTTCCTAATGGCGCAATATATTCCTCTTCCGGAATTAATCCTTTTTCATTATAAAGAAGTTTATGCTCAATAAATAATACTGGGTTATCATCTCTAATTGCTGACTTTAATAAACCTTTAGCATCATAAGGCGTAGAAGGCATCACAACTTTTATCCCGGGGACATGAATAAACCATGCTTCCAGGCTTTGTGAGTGTTGTGCTGCATAACTTTTTCCTGCACCTCCCTGTGTTCTGATAACGAGAGGAACTTTTATATTTCCACCAAGCATAAACCTTGTTTTAGCAACTTGATTAAAAACCTGATCCATACATGTACCAATAAAATCAATAAACATTATTTCTGCAATTGGTCTGAGACCTGTCAATGCTGAACCGAGTGCTGCTCCGATAATTGCAGATTCTGATATTGGTGTATCAATTACTCTTTTAGGACCAAATCTGGTATATAGACCCTTTGTAACTGCCATTGCCCCACCGAATAATCCTATATCCTCACCTAATAGGATTATATTGGCATCTTCTGCCATTTCTTCAGTTATTGCTTCATTTATCGCATCTCTATAGGTTATTTCTTTCAAAGAAAATTGCCTCCTCTATTCTTTTTAAATCTGGTTCAGGACTGCTAAAAGCGTAATCTAATGCGTTTTCTATTTCCCTATCAATTGTTTTATCGATTTTTTCTATTTCACTAGCTAGCATTTTAAAATTATTTATGAGTTTTTCTATAAAACATTTAATTGGACACCTATTTAACCATTCCTTTTCTTCTTCTCTGGTTCTATATGGTTTATGATCGCTTGCACCATGACCCATAAAACGGTAGGTTTTGCATTCAATTAATGATGGCCCCTTATTATTCCTTGCTCTGTTTATCATTTCTCCTGCTTTTGCATAGACATCTAAAACATCCATGCCATCAGTTATTACACCTGGTATTCCATAGGCTTTCGCCCTATCAGCAATATTGGGTATTGCAGATACTTTATTATATAGAGTTGATAATCCATACAGATTATTCTCACAGATGAAAACTATTGGCAGGTTAAAAGCTGAGGCAAAATTTAATGATTCATGAAATGTCCCCTGGTTTGATGCTGCATCACCAAAAAAGCAAATGCAGACTTGTTTTGTATTTCTGTATTTAATAGAAATGCCAGCTCCAACTGATATTGGCAAACCTCCACCAACTATGCCATTTGCTCCCAGATTACCAACACTTAAATCTGCAATATGCATTGAGCCACCAAGCCCATGACAATATCCGGTATCTTTTCCTAATATTTCTGCAAATATTTTTTTTAAATCTCCACCCTTGGCTAGGCAATGTCCGTGTCCTCTATGTGTGCTGATAATATAATCATCCTTTTTTAGGTTTTGGCAGACTCCTACAGCTACAGCTTCTTCACCAATATATAAATGTGGCGACATGCCAAACAATTTTCCATTTATATATAGCTCATATATTTTTTCTTCCATTTTTCTAATTGATATCATATTGTAATATAATGATTTCTTGTGTTTTTTTGGCTA
>JAMCVO010000366.1:0-2653 GCA_023475715.1 Actinomycetota bacterium | reverse complement strand
AAAATTCTAATATCTCTTCTTATATTATTTTCTTTCTCTTTAAGGATATCGGCTATCTCTTTTACTTTTATTTGTGAGTACTTATTCAAAATATCTATTATTTTTTTTCTTCCATTTTTCTAATTGATATCATATTGTAATATAATGATATCAATTGTTTTTTTGAATATTTTTTATAATTTGTCATTTTTTCTATTATCATGAAATAATTAATGTAATATTTTATAATTGGGTTCAATTTTTATATAATTATTAACATTATAAATAATAATTTATATAAATATTAAATATAGTTAATAAATTATATAGAGCATACCATAATATTATAATTATATCAATTATTTTGATTAATTTTTATCAAAAGGTTCTAAATTTTATGAAAAAAGATTTTATTGAATTAAAATTGCTAAAAAAATTTTATAATAATCTATATGACTTATAATCTTTAATTACAATTTTAAATTAAGAAAGAGGATTCATATATGAATAGTATAGAAAGAAGAAAAAAAATAATAGATATTTTGAATAAGTACTCACAAATAAAAGTAAAAGAGATAGCCGATATCCTTAAAGAGAAAGAAAATAATATAAGAAGAGATATTAGAATTTTACGCGATATGGGACTTTTATCAAAAGTATATGGTGGAATAAAAACACTGGGTGAGGAAAATATCGTTGAAAAGTATTTTTATGATGAAATTGATAATAGTCCTGAAAAAGAACTTATAGCAAGAAAGGCGGTAGAATATATTCGAGAAAACGATACTATTTTTTTAAGTTCCGGTACCACTGTATTTAAACTTGCGGAAATTTTATATCATTATGATTACAAATTGAATATTATAACAATCTCTCTCCCTGTAGCCGCATTACTTGCAAAAAAGAGTATTTTTAACTTGATATTTATCGGAGGTAATTTAATTAGAGAAAATTTTTCTTTTGAAGGATCTTTGGTTGAGCAATTATTAAAATTTTTTAACATAGATAAAGCTTTTGTTGGAGTAAGAGGTTTCAGTTATGATCATGGTTTTACAATACCATCCATGGAACAAGTAACAACATTAAAAGCAATTGCAAAATTTTCAGATGAAATAAATGTTTTGGTTGACCATACTAAATTTTTAAAAAAAAGCTTAATAATACTATCAACATTTGATGACGAATTAATTAAGAATAAGATCAAAAGAGTTATAACAGATAAAATGGTTGCACAAAAAGATATTAATAAGCTAAAAGAAGAGGGTACAGAAGTGGTATTAGTATAAAATATACATTTAAAACAAATAAGACTCTTTACCAATAATTGTTTGCATAACTTTTAGAAAAATTATTAGATGCTCTCAGGGATCCTATGATAATTATAATTTTAAGCATAATAATTAATGAGTAATTGAGTAAAACCCATTTAATAATTGATTATAAAATTATTATTGATAAACATTCATTCACAAGGATATTTATAATTCCAAAGTATACGTATTTTGTCAAAGGTTTGTGCGATTTCTAGCGATTCTTGCAAAGGCATAATTCTACTTTCCAAAAAACCTTCTTCGATACACTTTTGCACTTCAATTATTTCAAACTGATAGCCAGGTTCTTGGAAAGGTATAACTATTTTTTCCATTTCTTTGTCAAGACAGTAAATTTCTAATGTATCAGCATGGAAGAAGTTAGGGATATGGATACGCCCCTCAGTGCCATAAATTTGTGCTTCATGCCCAGATCTTGCATCAATACCTGAATAAATTGATGCAATCCCTCCACCTTTAAAACCTACAACCACTACAGAGTGTGCATCAACATTCAATGGTGTCATTGTCGCTAAACCTGATACACGATTTGGTGTTTTAGCGAATACCATACAAGCAAATGCAAGTGGATAAATGCCACAGTCTATTAGCCCACCACCTGCACAATTGGGATCGAAGTTGCGAATACTGGGATCAGAGAGGTCATGTCCGGGTACAATAAAAGACAAGTCTCCGATCACTACTTTTATATCCCCAATTATTTTTTGTGATAATAATTCCCTAAGTTTATACATGATTGGAAAAAAACGGCTCCACATCGCTTCCATGAGGAAAAGATTATTTTTTTTTGCTGTGTCAATCATTTTATAAACTTGTAAAGCATTTACTGCCATTGGCTTTTCACATAAAACAGGTTTGCCATTATTAAGTGCGAGAATAGCGTTATTCATATGAAGCTGATTTGTTGTAGCAATATATATAATATCTACTTCTGGGTCTTCAACCAATTTTTCATAAGAAGTATACCACTTAGGTGAGTTATACAGTTTGGAAAAAGCCCTTGCCTTTCCAGGTGTCAAAGATGCTGTGGCATGAAGAATTGCATTTGGTATTTGTTTTAGTCCTGCCATAAAGCTATGTGCAATTTTACCCGGACCAATTATTCCCCATTTGTAAATTTTGGTCATACTTAAATATCCTTTCAGAATCTATAACATTATTTTCATTATCATTTACAAACAAATCACATACTGCATAGCAAAATAATTCTCAAATGGCACATAATCAGGAATACTTGAACCAGACCCAAAAGCGTATCCCCCCTTTTCATTTGACTTTTCAAGCATTGCTAATGTTCGTGTGCGTATGTCTTGTGGAGTGCCTAAACATAAGAAATTTACATC
>JAMCVO010000415.1 GCA_023475715.1 Actinomycetota bacterium | reverse complement strand
ATCTGGAACCAAAGATAATAAAAGATAATGATGGATATGTATACAAAAAAGAATGGTGGACAGGTTTAATTGTAAGCAGGCCATTCAGTGATCTAGAAGGTGCACGAAGGGTCATGGAGCAGGACATTGAAAGAATTTATGAATGTATAGACAAAAAAAGGATTTGTAGACAGGCATTATTCCATGTAAGTTTGTTTGATGAGGAATTTGAATATCTGGAGGAAGTAAAAGAAAATTTTAAAAGAATTTCTGAAAAGCTGGAGGGTACTGTAATGGTAGCTCCTGAAAGTGCAGGACCAATAGTTATTAGTGAAACAAGATTTGATTTTAAATGGTGGACATATCTTTATAACGATTACCCGGAACTTGCAAATCGATACATTAATGCATTAAATGATTATGAACTTGCAAGAATAGATAGCTTTGCTAACTCCTATTTAACACCTGTTTCTTTTACATCTGAACCAGCAGGTATGAATGATACACTTTTATATTCCCTTGATTTTAATTTGAATGTCATACTTCCAAGAGTGAAAAAATTGGTCGAGCGTTGGAAAAGTTATGGATACTGGCATATTTATTTTGCAGATGGTTTTAAATGGCCTATTGTTGATGAAATATTATCATGGGGGCTGATTGATGCAGTCGATCCATTTGAACCTCTGGCCCATATGGATGTTGCAAAATTTAGAGCCAAATATCCCAATATAACCATTTGCCAGCCAATTGATTGCCAGAACCTGCTTTACACAGGAACTCCGCAAGAGATAACAGAGACAACTTTAAAAGCCATAAAAGATGCAGGAGCAAAGAGAATACTTATAGGATCCACTTCTGAAATTCATCCTAATATATCAGTAGAAAATGCAATGGCAATGTATGAAGCAGCAAGGAATTACAAGATATAATAATTATATTTTATTTTTTTATATATATTAGTTAACAAAATAATCTAGTATCAAAATATATCCATTTATTATATATTTATATCTCAATGTTTTCGGGATCTGTTTTTAATTCTACCACTTTCCATTCATTTGCATCTCTATCAAAATCTGCAATCTTTTCTATTTGTAGCCTCAAATACTTTCCCTGTGCTGTTGCTGCTATATCTCCATTGGAAAGCACTATTTTCCCGGTACCTTCAAATAACCTCTTATTTTCATATGTAAGTTTTGCCACTACCTTTACTTCTTCATCTAATGGAATCGGTTTTTTATATTTGATATGAAACTCCAGAGTGACACCCCAAATTTCATTATCTTTTCCGGTTGTTATTGTACGCCCTATTGTTTCATCAAGAATTGCAGCAGCAATCTCACCATGGAGCCTGCCTGGATAACCCTGGTGCTCCTGGCATGGCTTAAACAATGCAATCAGCTCATTGCTATCTGTTTCATAAAACGAAGCATTCAATCCGAATTTATTTTTTAAACCACAGACAAAACACATTTTGGAATTTGGCTGCTTCCCTTTAACTTTATAAAGCATTAATATACTCCTTGCTTATTGTGTAACTTATATTTTTTACCATTTATTTTGAAATTAGGCAAACTAGCTTTATAATAGAAATGAAAATTTACAAAAAAGGTGGTTGGTTTAAGTGAGATTTGTTGACTATAAATGCAATGATTGTGGAAAAGTAAGTGAGATTATTATAAGGGGCAGTGAAGACAATGGCTGTGAAATAAAATGCGAAAGCTGCAGCAGCTCGAATATGATTAGAATTTTTGCACCGGTTGGCTTAAAAAGCTCTTCGGGCAACGATGATTTTACTGCAGGTGCTTCTTCACAAAAAAGCTGCTCCGGTGGTTCATGCAGCTCCTGCTCGGGATGTAATTAAAATTTAGATGCGTTTGCTGTTATTAAAAAATAAATAATATCTCGACAATTTAGAACTTATTAACTTCAGAAATTATAAATCTGTAAAAAAGAGAGCATGAATTCAAAGAAAAAGCAGACTTTTTATTTAATGCTTGCTCTGACCTTGATACTATGCATATTATATTTAACTGTGTCCTGTTTTATAATCGATACTTCGAGAAAGCAATTTTCCAGGGGAAGTAATGTTAAATACAATTCTAAAGATATAGTTACAAACGAAGAACCTGCTGCGGGGCAGATTTCCGGTATTCCGGAAGCAAGATCTTTCTATATGGGTTTTACTCCTTTCCCTTACGATTCTACGCCTGATGCTGTTGCATTTACTTATGGCAATATTAATTATCATTCTGATATTATTGCACATCAACTTGACAATGGTGTGCCCTGGGACGAGGCCTTAATTAGTTCGGATTATCCAAAAAACCTGCTGCGCAACCTGAATGACAGGATTTCAAGAACAGAAACCGATAAAAAAATATATCTTGCCGTAACCCCGCTTTCAACCTACAGGGATGGTATTGCACGTATCTGGGGAGAGCGTGAAAATATGGAACTTTCAGGTAAATGGAAAAATAAAAGTTTTAATGATCCCGAGATAATAGAATCTTATCTGAATTACTGTAGCTTCTTGATTGAGAGGTTTAAACCTGATTATTTTGCCTATGCAGTAGAAGCAAATATTCTTGGATATAACAATAAAGAAGCTTTTAAAGATTTTCTGTTATTTGCTGAAGAGGTGTACAAGTCATTAAAAAATAATTATCCTGAACTTCCGGTTTTTCTGACTTTTCAGTTGGAGACTTTTATAAATAATTTTAAAAGCCAGGAGGAAATAGTAAAAAGTCTTTTAGCGTATACTGATATTATTGGAATAAGTTCCTACCCGTTCGGGAATTTTGACGATCCTGCTGACATACCATACGACTGGTTTTCAAGGTTTTACAATCTTGCATCAGAAAAACCTGTTGCAATAACTGAAACATCTTTTCCGGCAGAAGACCTGCAAGTAAATAAATTAAACAGGACAATAAAAGGAAATCCTGAATGGCAGTTTGAATATCTTGACTTTCTCTTTAATCAAATGAACAGTCTTGACTGTAGATTTATCACATGGTTTGCAATAAGGGATTATGATTTATTGTGGTTGAAGATGCAGCAGCAGGGTGCCGATGAGATTTTCAAGAGCTGGCGCGATACAGGTCTTATTGATGAAAATGGAAAGCCGAGAATATCTCTGTCCCTCTGGGATAAGTGGCTTTCCATTAAATAATAGAAAGCCACAAAAAATGCTGTAAAACCTTCAACAGTCTTTCATTAAAAATGTATTTATCCATCCTAAAAAAATGCCGATCGAAAGCAGTTTGTACATGAGCGTACATCAGAGTATAATAATTTTTAAGTTCTTGCAGTTCCTGTTCGGGATGTAATTAAAATTTAGATGTGCCGGCTGTTATTAAAAAATAAATAATGTATCTTAACAATTTAGAACTTATTAACTTCAGAAATTATAAATCTGTAAAATTAAATTTTAATAACGGCACAATGCTGATAGTGGGGGACAACGGACAGGGTAAAACTAACCTTCTTGAATCAATCCATTACATATCATCAGGTAAATCTCACAGGACAAACAACCAGGATGAGCTTATCAACTGGAACAGCGAGTTTGCAATATTAAGAGCTTCTCCGGGAAAATCTATGCAAGATGCTGCAGATTCTTCAAAACAATTGATTGAAATTGAATTGAGCAGGGAAAACAATATTAAGATAAAAATTGATGGAGTTTATTACCGGAAAAAATCAGATTTTGCATCAATAATTCCTTCGGTAATATTTTGCCCGGACGACTTAAGGCTTATAAAAGCGGGCCCGTCCAACAGAAGAGATTTCCTGGATGATATACTTGAAAAGCTTCAGAAAAAGTATGCTGTCCAGAGGCTTCATTATCAGAAAATATTAAATCAAAGAAACAGCCTCTTAAAAAGTATGGTCAGTGGAAATCAAGCCAATGTAAATTCCACGATGGAAGCGTGGGATGAAAACCTTATACAATATGGCTCTGAAATTATAGAAAAAAGATATAAACTGTTGACCGGTATAAGAGAAAAATTTATAAAATATATGAATTATTTTTTCCCCGGCATACAGGCTGATATTTTTTATATTTTCAGCTGGGACAGAAGTATTCAGGGAGCGCTAGCCGGAACATCACTAAATAATCAAGCTAACTCACAGGACATAATAACAACATATCATCCACTTGATTCAGACAGGCCTATAAATTTAAATAATCCTATAAATTTACAAAGCGGCAGCATAAAAGATATCTTCAATATAAAACTTAAACAAGGATTTAATAAAGACCTGCTTCTTAAGACGACACTTGTTGGCCCTCACCGGGATGATTTGCAAATTACCATAAACGGAAAAGATCTAAGATCATTTGGTTCACAGGGCCAGCAGAGAATTGCTTCAATAAGTTTAAAACTCTGTGAGATCCATATTTTAGAGGAAGAATTAAGGACTGAACCTATCCTGCTTCTGGACGACGTGCTTTCAGAGCTTGACAACGAAAGGCGGGATAAACTTATAGAGATTATTAAAAATAAATTCCAGACATTTGTAACTACCACCAACGTAAGTTATCTGGATAAGCTGGATGTGGATTTTGAAAATAGGTTTCTGGTAAAAAATAATAAGATTACATGTCTGACTTAATTATTTTTTTACTAATTATGATATTATTATAAAAATTTTAATTAGTAACTTTATTGTAACATCACGCACTATTTAAAAAAATTACATCGGGAGAGTAAAAAGTAAAATTACAGATAGTATATTTATTGACAAAATAGAGGTATGGAATGGAATTAAATACTATTAGTTTGTGGATAATTTTGGGTATATTTGCTTTTATTTTCTTTTTCGGTTTCTTTTACAGGATTTCAATCTGGTTAAGAGGTGAAGAAGAAAATAAAGATGATAGAAGTTTGAAGAAGTCCAGATTAGGCAAATTTTTCAGATATCTGGGAATATTTTTTAAGAGAATTTTCAGCAGAAGATTTGCAGGTATTGTAAAAAGCTTTTTTATGGACGGTATTGTACATCAAAATTTATTAAGGGAAAGCATTTTAAAATGGTTTATTCATATCCTTATGTTCTGGGGTCTGACTTTATTTACTTTGATGACCATTTTACATGTTATTGCCATAGCACTTACTCCTGGCGGGACTGTACCTGATGGCGCCGGCTGGTATATCAGAGTCTTTGGAACTTTGGAAAATAGTTTTACTGCAATGCTTCTTGATTTATCCAAATTTGCTTTATTGGGTGGTGCTTTTATAGCAGTATTTAGATTTCTTTTCCTGAAAAGAAAACTTAAATCCGTAGAGGTAAAAGATAAGTCTGTGGGAGTCATTATTTCAGTGATTGCTGTTTTTAGTTTTTTTTATGAAGCTTCCTTTCTGGTTAAATTTGTTCCTGCAGACAAAGCGGTATTTTCTCCGGGTGGATTTATATTATCCCGTATCTTATCTTATTTAGGAATAAAATGGATTTTCCAGCCCGAATTGTTTTTCTATATTTATATCATACTTCTATTTTCATTTGTTTCATATATTCCATACGGTAAATTTTCACATATGGTTTTTGGTCCTATAGTGGCTGTTTCCAATAAACTTGAAAGTGAACAAAAAAATAAAAAGGAGACTGGAGATTGAGTGTAAAAATGAGCAATGAAATGAAGCTGGATAAATTTACAGTAAAACAATTAGCCGAAATTGATGCATGTACAAGATGCGGGAATTGCCTTGACCTGTGTTCAGCTTACATGGGAAGCAGCGATGTTTCAATATCTCCTAAAAAGAAGATGGAAAAATTAAAAAAAGCAGTCGATGCCAGATACAATATTTTTTACAGACTTTTCAGGAAAAAGAAATTATCAGAAAAAGATCTTGAAGCTATTTCAAAAGCTGCCTTTGACTGTACGATGTGTTCCCGATGTGAAATAAACTGTCATATAAATATAAAGCTAAAAGATATGTGGTTAAAGCTCCGGGAAATATTGGTGGATTCGGGAAAATATCCCGAGATTCTGGACATGATGAGGACAAGGCTGATAAACTCACATAATGTTTCTTTTGATACCAATGAAGGCAGAACCAATTGGGTCCAGCAGATTCCTGATATGCCCGAAAACAGATATATTAAAGAAAAAGCGGATGTAATATATTTTGTTGGCTGCGTATCATCATTTTCCCCTAGAGTTTTTAAAATACCTCGATCAATAATACAAATTTTAAATGCCGCAAATGTTGATTTCGGGTTATTGGGAGATGAAGAATGGTGCTGCGGTTTTCCGCTCCTTTCTTCAGGGTTTAAAGAGGATTTTATAGATTTTGCAAAGCATAATATAGAAAAAGTCAATAAAACCGGTGCCAGGTACCTGATTACATCTTGTCCATCATGTTACCATATGTGGAAGCATACATATCCTGAACTTAAATTGGGAATAAAGGCGGAATTTGAAATACTTCATGTTGTGCAATATATTTACAAGATTATAAAAGAGGGTAAATTAATCTTAAAACCACTGGATCTAAAAGTTACATACCATGATCCATGTGATCTTGGAAGAAATTCTGATATTTATGAGGAGCCAAGAAATCTTATTAAAATGATACCGGGAGTGAAGTTCGTAGAGCTGGAAAACAATAGAAAATTAGCTACATGCTGCGGAGGCGGAGGAAATGTCGAGGCAGTAAATGTTAAGCTTTCCGACAGTATTGCAAAAATTAAAGCACATGAAATAATAAAAACCGGTGCCGATGCAGCAGTGACTTCATGTCAGCAGTGTGTAAGGACAATTCAGCAGGCACTGAAAAAAGAAAATTCAAAAATAAAAGCGATGGATTTAACCGAGCTTATACTGATGAGCATATCCGGCATTCAGGCCTAAGGCGAAGTCCCGGTTTTCCGGAAGTGGTTCCAGGTTTTACTAATGGAAAAAAAGAAAAAAATTCCAAGGACAATTCATTTTGCCTCTTACGATAAATTCGATGTTTTAAAAAACCGGTCTGAATATAAGGCCAAATCCAAGGCTGCTGAAGAACTTGGCAATATAATTAATAGTATTGTATCAGACTCAGATATCGGGAAAAAAATTAAGAAATTCAATAAATTGAACTTAACAAATCTCTCCAATATACTAATAAAGAGCAATAAGACAAAACCTGAAAAACTGCTGCGGCAAACTTTATACATTTCAGTGACAAGCTCCACCTGGGCAAATGAATTAAACCTCATGTCAGGGCAGCTTATAAAGAAAATAAATGATTTTGTCGGTGAAACTGTAGTAAAAGATTTGAGATTTAAAACCGCACGATAAAAACCGCACCATTTAGTAAATTTTATTCAAAATTTAACCCAAAATTTAAACAATGTATGGTATAATATTATAAAAATTTAACTTATTTTCCATAGTGACAGGATTTAGTTTTTACAAAAAAATTAAGGGTGATAAGTAATTTATTGTTAGCTTTTGCTTACTTATTGCTCTTTATTAGTATATTGGAGAGATTTGTTAAGTTCAATTGATATTTAATTGAAGTAGTTTATGTGAGGTACAAGCTTTGAAGGGAGCAAAACAATCAAGTTATGATGCCAAGGACATAACTGTTCTTGAGGGACTTTCGGCAGTTAGAAAAAGACCTGGCATGTATATCGGATCAACAGGGCTTCGTGGTCTCCATCATCTTGTTTATGAAGTTGTTGATAACAGTATCGATGAAGCAATGGCAGGGTTTTGTGACAATATCCTGATAGTAATAAACCCGGATAATTCAGTTACCGTTGTTGATAATGGAAGAGGGATCCCGGTAAAAAAAGTTGAGAAGTATAACAGACCGGCTGTTGAAATAGTCCTGACCAAACTTCACGCAGGAGGCAAATTTGGAGGCGAAGGCTATAAGGTTTCAGGCGGACTGCATGGAGTAGGACTTTCAGTTGTAAATGCCCTTTCTGAAAAACTTCTGGTTGAAGTAAGAAGGGATGGTTACATATTCAAACAGGAATATAAGCGGGGAGATCCGGTAACCGATTTAATAAAGGATGGGAAGACGGAAACGCACGGCACTGTTGTAACTTTTTTTCCGGACAAGGAAATTTTTGAAGAAATTGATTACAAATATGAAATCCTGGCTTCCAGAATGAGAGAAATGGCTTTTCTCAACAAAGGTCTAAAGATAACAATGATAGACCGCAGAGAAACACCTGAAAAGAAAGAAATATACCAGTTTAATGGCGGTATTGTAGATTTTGTAAAGTATTTATGTGAAAAAAAAGAAGTTCTTCATAAAAACGTTATCTATATAAAAAACCAGGACGAGGGCCACGAAGTAGAAGTTGCCATGCAATATACTCTTGGTTATAACGAAAGCATATTCTCATTTGCCAATAATATAAATACAACAGAGGGCGGCACACATCTGGTTGGCTTTAAAGGTGCCATTACAAGAACCATAAACGATTATGCAAGAAGCACCAATTTGCTGAAGGAAAAGGATGAAAATCTTACAGGAGAAGATATCAGAGAAGGTCTTACAGCAATTATAAGCGT
>JAMCVO010000254.1 GCA_023475715.1 Actinomycetota bacterium | reverse complement strand
CTGAATATATAAGAATGTATTTCTTAAATAATAAACCTTGAAATTGTTAGATAAATATTTAGAAAAATGCGTGCTTTGTCCTCATAAGTGCAGGATTAACAGGAATGCCGAGGAAACAGGTTTCTGCAATGCTGGCTTGATAACCAAAGTTTCTTCTGCGATGGTCCATCACGGCGAAGAACCACCTATCTCAGGCGATTTTGGTTCCGGTACTATTTTCTTTTCGCATTGCAATATGCGCTGTGTTTACTGTCAGAATTACCAGATAAGCCAGAAACCTGGCGGGACAGATACAAACATTTTAAAACTTGCAGAAATAATGATTGAGCTCCAGGCAAAAAAATGTCATAACATTAATCTGGTTTCACCAACCATATGGATACCGCAGATACTGAGCGCTGTTTCCGCGGCACGAAAAAAAGGTCTAAGTATCCCGCTTGTTTACAATACAGGAGGCTACGATAATCCAAAAATCATTAAATCACTCAAAGGCACCATTGATATTTACATGCCGGATATGAGATATAGCAGTGACTTACCTGCGGAGAAATATTCAGGTATTAAAAACTACGTCAAGAACAACAGGGAGTCTGTCGTGGAAATGTACAGACAGGTTGGTAACCTAAAGATCGACCGTAATGGAGTTGCAAACAAAGGTCTCCTGATAAGACTCCTGGTTATGCCTGACAACATCAGCGGAACCAGGGAAACACTGGACTTTATAAAAAGTGAACTGTCCGTCGAAGTGCCTTTAAGCATAATGGCGCAGTATCATCCTGAATATAAAGCATCAAATTTTCCTGAACTTTCGAGAAGAATAAATGAAGATGAATACCGGGAAGTTGTAAATTATGCTGAAAAACTTGGTTTTGAAAACGGCTGGATCCAGGATTTTATTTCACTTTCCAAAGAGGATCTGTTCATTCCGGATTTTAACAGGGAAAAAGTATTTAAATACTACGAAAAATAGCAGCGGTTATTTTTTATGGCGGGCAGTTTTCTGTTTCCAAATCATAAGCTCTTCAAGAGGCATTGTATTGATAACATCTTCTTTTTCAAGGCCGGCTCGTCTTGCCACATCTACACCCAATTTCATCATATCCAGATTATTAAGCCTGTGAGAATCAGTATTTATAGCAATCTTGCCACCGCTCTCCTTTACCCTTCTCGAGTAATTTTCATTCAGGTCAAGCCTTACAAAATAGGAATTTATTTCAAGAGCCTTACCAGATGCAGTTGCTGACTCAATAATTTGCTCCATATTAAGGGAATATGGAGCCCGGGCTCCAAAAACGACACCTGTGGGGTGAGCAATAATATCAATATTGCTATTTTCAATAGCGCTGATAATCCTTGCAGTATTCTCCTCACAGCTGTTAGTATAATTTGAGTGCATGGAACCCAATACTATATCCATCTGTTCAAGTATGTGTCCATCATAATCCATCCTGCCTATGGATCTTATATCTACTTCTCCACCCATGAGAATTTTTAAAACTTTAGTTTTTTCTCTTAAATATTTTATATATCCAATCTTTTCAATAATCCCTTCTTCATCCATACCCTTGCCGTAAAGATTGCTAATTGAATGATCGCTGATTGCAAGGTATTCGTATCCAAGAGCTTTTGCCTTTGCGATCATTTCATCAAAATCAATGAGGCCATCGCTCCATTGTGAATGAACATGAAGATCGCCCTTTATGTCTTCAACCTTTATCAGCTCCGGGAGCCTTTTATTCAATGCAAGTTCAATTTCATTATTATTTTCTCTTAATTCCGGTGGTATATATTGAAGATCAAGCATTTTATAGATGATTTCATCAGAATTATCTTCAGGGTCGGCTATAGCTTCCGGTTTGTTGCTTCCCGGTTTCAGTTGAGCAATAGCATGCTCTTCTGACAAATAAGAACTTGACTGAATCATGCTCATGTTAAAAAATCCTCTTTGTCTTGCTATTTTTTCAACTTTTTTTATATGTTCCTTGCTGCCTGTTGTGTAGAAGAGATCAAGAGACCACGACTTGGAGCAGGTAATTATAATTTCCATTTCAACTCCAAGAGTTGTCTTAAATCTGCCACTGATGTTACCCGGTCTTGAATCTATTGCTGTCAGTCCATTTATAAAGCTTAAATTGCATAATTTCTTTAGCAGCATTTCGCTTTTTTTACCGTCGTATTTATCTGTATTGAATTCCGGAAGCAGCAGAATGTCGATATCCCTTACAAATGATTTTTTTCTTCTCATTGATCCTGTAATTGCAGCCTTCTTTACTTCCTTCATTCTGCCAAATTCATCCATTATGCTCTCGATAAAAAATTCCAAAAAACCTCTTGCTGCCAAACCCTCAATTGAAGAATAATAATCTACAGAATCGATCAGCCTCTTTATCTGGATTTCATTTATAGGCTCCTCATCAAGCGATGTATTTTCAAGAATTAATTTATATATACCGGTTTCATGTACTTTTTCGCGTAAATCACTTATTGATTTTAAATCCAGCAGCTCATATAGTTTAAATATCCTTTTTCTGCCTAGTCCGCTGATCCTTATAAACTTTATCAGCTCGTCAGAATATTGCCCTCTTATTTCGTCATATAATTTTATTCTGCCGGTTCTAAAGAATTCCTCTATGAGCATGTATGCCGCTTCGTCAATTCCGGGGAGGCTTGCAATAAATCCCTGATTATACGCATCGAAGATATTACCAGGGTAATCTCTTACGGTTCTTGCAGCAATATTTAATTCTATAGCAGCCTTGGGACTATCGCTTTTTTGTTTATAGGTTTCTGCCAGACTTGTGAGAATGGTTGCCAATTTTAAGTTATGAATTTGATTCTTATCCATCGTTTCCGCTTTTTGCAAATAATACTTACGGCAAATAGTAAATACTAAATTTGATGATATAATTAATTAAAATTGTTTAATTCTATTGATAAGTTAATTTAACATTTTATCTATTTTTAAAAATAAGATATTATAGCATAAAATTTTAAAAAAATTGGCACAAAACCGGCATAGACGATGAAAGAAAGAATAGATTTTAAAAGCCTGAGAAAAAAAATGGTGACTGAACAGATCATGGCCAGAGGAATTTCTGACAATAAAGTTCTTGAGGCTTTTGGCAAAGTACCGCGCGAAAATTTTGTAAACGAAGATTCCTATTCTTATGCTTATAATGACAGACCCCTCCCAATCGGATATGGCCAGACTATTTCACAACCATATATTGTAGCACTTATGACTGAAAGTCTTGAGCTGGAGGGAGACGAAACTGTTCTGGAAATAGGTACAGGTTCAGGCTATCAAACAGCCATCTTGGCTGAAATTGCAAAAAAGGTTTACAGCATAGAAATAGTTATCCCGCTATATGAAAGAGCAAAAAAAATACTTTCGGGTTATAAGAACATTTCACTGGCCAGCAGAGATGGCTATTTCGGATGGAAGGAATATTCTCCTTTTGACAGAATTATAGTCACCGCTGCACCTGAAGAAATTCCGCCACCTCTAATTGATCAGCTTAAGGATAATGGAATCATGGTTGTTCCTTCAGGACCTGCCGGATGGAATCAGGTTCTTTTAAAAATTATCAAGAAAAACGGCAAACTTTCTACAATAAAGATTAGCGATGTCGCTTTTGTCCCACTCACTCGAAGACCTGATTGAAATAATAATGATGATATGAAAACCGGAACTATAACCTTACCGCTGCACGGCGGAAAAGCGCCTTTCTGGCTTTTTACAAGAATGAGAAACCTTTCAAGGGAAATTCTGATGCTCATGGTTTCAGAATACGGCGCTGTCGAAGTTCTTGAAAGAATCTCCGATCCCCTGTGGTTTCAAGCTCTGGGTTGTGTCCTTGGTTTTGACTGGCATTCAAGCGGGGTAACAACAACGGTATGCGGCGCTTTAAAAGAAGCCTCCAAAGGACTGGAGAAAGATCTGGGGCTATACATTGCGGGAGGCAAGGGAGGAACTTCAAGAAAAACCCCTTCAGAAATTGAAAAAGCCGGTGAGGAGGTCGGCAATGATTTTTCCAACCTTGTTTACAGCAGCAAAATGGCTGCCAAAGTTGACAGCACTGCTCTTCAGGATGGTTATCAGCTTTACCACCATTGTTTCTTTTTTACCAAAGACGGCAAAAAATGGGCAGTCGTACAGCAGGGCATGAATGAAGAGAACCATCTGGCAAGGAGATACCACTGGCTTAGCAGTAAGCTTACGGATCTTGTAATAGAACCACATTCTGCAATCTGCTGTGACAAAGTTGCAGCAATACTTAATCTTGTAGATAAAGACAGCGAAAATGCACGAAAGACAATTTCAGAGCTTTCATGCGAAAATCCTGAAAAAGTGCTCAGAGATTTAAAAAAGATTAAAGACTACGGGGAAAAACATTACAGCCTTCCTTCCAGACACTTCGTAACTACTGCAGATATAGATACAAACAGGTTCCAAAAAATACTTGTATCTGCTTATGACCAAAAACCTCAAAATTTCGAAAAACTTCTTTCCATGAAAGGTGTGGGACCCAAGACGATAAGGGCACTGGCATTAATTTCTGAATTGATTTATGGTGTGAAATACAGCATTAAAGATCCCGTCAGGTTCAGTTTTGCGCATGGAGGCAAGGATGGCATTCCGTATCCCGTGGATAGAGAAAATTATGACAGATCAATAGAAATTCTTCACAGGGCTGTCAGAGACAGTAAAATTGAAAGAACTGAAAAAATAAAAGCTATAAAAAGATTGTCAGTTTTTTATAGTAATAAATAGATCTACGATAATACTTACAACACTAAATAGAAAATAATGGATAAAAAAGAAATCGTAAAATTATTAAACGAAATCAGTATTATTTACGAAATTATGGATGAGAACTTTTTCAAAATAAGAGCTTATGCTAATGCTGCCCGGGCACTTGAAATGTCTGGTATTGATATAAATAAAAGCACTACTCTGGTCGAACTGAAAAAAATAAAAGGCATCGGTACACACATTGCGGAACAGATTAAGACCCTTGCTGAAACCGGAAGTTTGAAATTATACGAAGACCTTAAAAATTCCACCCCGCCAAGCCTTCACCAGATGATGAAAATACCCAAACTTGGCCCGAAAAAAATAAAATATTTATATGATAACCTTGAAATAACCACCATTGATGAGCTTGAATGTGCCTGTCTTGAAAATAAATTATTGAACCTGCCTAATTTTGGACAAAAAACACAGGAAAACATACTCAAAGGGATTGAGCTTTTAAATAGATTCAGGGAAAAGTTCTTATTTGCAAGCGTAATAGAAGAAGCACAAAAGCTGCATGAAAAAATTGCTGACTTGCCATCTGTCATAAGATCCAGCCTTGGTGGAAGCATCAGGAGGAAAAATGAAATTGTCAAAGATATTGACATTGTGGCAAGCACAAAAAATCCTCAGGAAGTGATGGATATGTTTACAAGTGTTGAAGAGGCAGAAGAAGTAATCGCAAAAGGAGATACCAAGTCTAGCATAAGATTAAAATCGCAAGTAAATGCAGATATCAGGACAGTCAGCGACAGTCAATACCCCTACGCCCTGCATCATTTTACAGGCAGCAAGGAGCATAACACTGCGATGAGATCGATGGCTAAAAAAAATGACATTAAAATGAATGAATATGGGCTTTTCAGGAATGGTAAGCTTATTGAATGCAAAAGCGAAGAAGAAATTTTTAGGGTTTTTGGAATGGATTATATCCCGCCGGAAATCAGAGAAAATACCGGTGAGTTGGAAGCCGCACTAAATAAAAATATCCCTAAACTGGTGGAATTAGGAGATATAAAAGGCATTTTTCATTTCCATACCAACAGAAGCGATGGAAAAATGTCACTCGAACAAGCCTGTAATGAATTAAAAAAAATGGGGTTTGAATATTGCGGGGTTGCGGACCATAGCAAAACTGCACGTTATGCAGGCGGGATAAAGGATGAAGATATAGAGTTTTATCTGGACGAAATAGATCTGCTGAATTCAACGCAGGAAGATTTTAAAATATTTAAAGGTATAGAGTCCGATATACTTTCAGATGGCAATCTTGATTATCCTGATGAAATACTTAAAAAATTTGATTTTGTCATAATTGCAATCCATTCTAATTTCAATATGAGCCAAAAACTGATGACCGAAAGAATCATAAAAGCTATGTCTAACAAATATTCCACTATGCTTGCTCATCCTACCGGCAGGCTTCTTTTGGCACGTGATCCTTATAATGTAGATATTATTGAAGTAATTGATGCTGCCCGGGAGTATAAGGTAGACCTTGAGATAAATGCAAGTCCGTTCAGGCTGGATCTTGACTGGAGAGCATGCAAATATGCTAAAGAAAAGGGAGTAAAAATATTTATCAATCCTGATGCTCACCATATTGAAGGTTTTCATGAATATAAATTCGGGGTAAATACAGCGCGAAAGGGATGGCTCGAAAAAGAAGATATTGCCAATACGATGGGAAGCAATGAAATGAAAGACTATCTTGATGAGAAAAAGTCATCAAAAGATCCTTAAAAATAGTGCAAATATAATTGGATATGCAAGTTATTGTTTACAAAGATTTAACACCGCTGTAACATGCCTGAAAAAATTTTGGATTAAAATTAATCCTGACATTAAAAAATATTCAAGGAGAGAAAGTAATGAAATTGATAATTGCAATGATCCAGCCACATAAGCTCCCTGACGTAAAAAAAGCCCTATTTGATGCAGAAGTTTTTAAAATGACCATTTCTGATGTTATGGGTTGCGGGCAGCAAAAAGGCTACACTGAGACTTACCGCGGGGTAATTTCAGAGGTAAACCTGATCAAGAAAGTAAGACTCGAAATTGCTGTTAACGAGGACTTTGTGGAAAGAACAATAAAAGCGATAAGAAAAGGGGCATTTACAGGGAAAATTGGTGATGGCAAAATTTTTATCCTTGATCTTCCCAGATGCATAAGGATAAGAACGGGCGAAGAAGGTCCGGAAGCTATCGGATAATTCAAATCATTCTCTATTATACTTAATGTTTCTTTAATTGTTGTGATTTTTGCAAAATAAGACAATGCAATAATGGCAACATCAGAATTTCAAGGCATATACTTAAAAATTTTTAAGGATATGCCTTGTTTTAATTAATAAGTACAAATCTATTTTCTTTAGAACTGTTTACAAAAATTTAACATTTTCGTAACACTGATTTAATAATCATATCTTATAATCCTCACATAATTGATTTCAATTTAAAAATATCACTGCATAATGAAAGGAGAATTTTATGTTAAGTATTAATTCTAAAAGAAACAGGATAATATTCCTGTCAATTATTTTTATTGCATTGGTTACATTTATGATTGTTCCCAGGCTGGCTTTTGCAGATGATGCTTCCCTGGGAGACCCTGCTGGAACAATTACCGGCAAGACTTCAGATATATCATCCGGCACTCCCGGTGCACCTTCCATACAGGAAATATCAGACCAGGTCGGAAAAAATAAAACAGGCATTAATTTTGTCTGGGTTCTTTTAAGCGCTTTCCTGATATTCTTTTTCCAGGCCGGTTTTGCAATGGTTGAAACAGGTTTTACACGTGCCAAGAATGCTGCTCATACTATGACAATGAATTTTGTTGTGTTCATTATAGGAGCAATAGGTTTTTATTTTGTAGGATTTGCCTTAATGTTTGGAGGAGTCGGAGCGCTGTCAACTTTGGGAGGAAGTGCAGTATTAAGCAGGGAACTTGCTATAAACGGATGGGGTATTCTTGGATATAAAGGGTTCCTGTTGAGCGGAACCACCTATGATGTAGCAGTGTTTGCATTATTTTTTTTCCAGATGGTATTTATGGATACAACCTGTACAATTCCAACAGGCTCTATGGCTGAGCGTGTTAAGTTAAAAACAATCGTTGCATCTTCCTTTTTTATTTCTATGGTATATTACCCGTTATACGGTAATTGGGTTTGGGGTGGAGGATGGCTTTCCCAGCTCGGTTCAAAGCTGGGTCTTGGTCACGGAGCACTGGATTTTGCCGGCTCCGGTGTTGTGCATGCAATGGGTGGAATGATTGCTCTTACCGGTGCAATAATTCTTGGTCCGAGAATCGGCAAATTTAGAAAAGACGGTAAACCTAGAGCAATACCCGGTCATCATATTCCAATGGCGATGTTCGGCACAATAATTCTTTTCTTTGGATGGTTTGCATTTAATGCAGGGAGCACGCTTTCAGGTACAGACTTAAGAATAGGAATCGTAGCCACCAATACAATGCTTGCAGGCGCATTTGGCTCATTTTCAGCAATGATCTACACATGGTTAAAATATAAAAAACCGGACCCTACATTGATTGCAAACGGCGGACTTGCCGGACTTGTCGGAATTACTGCCGGGGCTGCTTATGTAAATAGTATCTCTGCTATGATAATAGGCTTAACTGCAGGCTTTCTTGTATGTATATCGGTATGGGTAATAGAGAACAAATTTATACCTTCACC
>JAMCVO010000405.1 GCA_023475715.1 Actinomycetota bacterium | reverse complement strand
GGCTTATAAAAGATCCCATAAGCTTTAGATCTTAACGATAAATCTTTTATAGAAGTTGAATTACTGATATCTGTTGATATTGCATATTTATTATTTTCACATATATAAATTATGGGTAATTCCCACAAGGAAGCTATGTTTAATGATTCGTGAAAAGCTCCTGTATTTATGGCACCATCACCAAAAAAGCAAACAGCTATTTGATCTTTTTTAAAATTTTTACAAGCGTATGCGATGCCTGTTGCTATTGGAATTCCTCCACCAACAATACCGTTTGCTCCCATCATGCCAATTTCGGGATCGATGAGGTGCATGGTGCCACCCTTACCACCGCAGTAACCATCTATTTTCCCCATAAGTTCAGCCATCATCTTTTTCAGGTCTCCACCTTTTGCTATAAGATGTCCATGACATCTGTGACTGCTCATTATGTAATCTTTTTTACCCAGACAAAAACATACTCCTGTGGCAATTGCTTCCTGCCCAATGTAGAAGTGTGTACTTCCGGCTATAAATCCTTCTCTTGCAAGCCTGAAGGCAGCTTCCTCAAATAATCTGATTTTTTTCATAGTCTTATATATTGTTAATTTATCTTCTTCAGTTAAATTTTTAATGGTGTTCATTACTAATATTGCTCAAAATTATAATAAAAAATTCATATCACATTCAAATATTAAAATGGTTTAAAAGTTAAGTGATATTTAATTTAAAGTTTGCTAAGTTTATCAATCATGTCATTTAATTTTAGCCGGTAATATTTAAAATTTTCCCAGGTTACATCTGCTGACACTGCATGATCAATATGTGGAATAAATCCTCCAGTTTTTATAACTTTTGATATTCTCCCAAGCTCCAAATCTATATTTGTTTTATTTGAATCTGCAAATAAAACTTTTTTATTGACTCCTCCCAGTAATTTTAAATTTGGATAGTTATTTCTTATTTTACCAACATCATTTACAGCCTCAATAGGAAAAATCCCTGTAACTCCCACTTCTATCCATAGAGGTATTAATTCGTTGATCAAGCCATCACAATCAACAAAAATATTTGTGATTTTAAATTGTTTTAAAAAATCAATGAGTTTTATGTAATATGGAGCCATAAATTCTTTAAACATCTCTTTTGAAATAAAAGACCCAGTCCTGTAAGCCATATCCTCAAGGATAAATACACAGTCAATATCCACTTTTTCCAAAATTTTTGACCAGTAATTCTGTAAATAATTTAAGAAAAACTCATTAAACTCTTTTATAAGAACAGGGTCATCATATAAATTTAACATAAAGTTAATTTCACCCATTAAATATCTGGCTAAAAATGAAAAGCCAAAAGGATTCCCACCTAGTCTTATAGGGAAATCCCGTTCTTTTAATACATTTGTTAAATTTTCAAAATCTTTTGGTAGCCTATGGGTAAAATCATTGCTATTATATAATTGAATATAGTTATAAAAATCTTTTCTGTTTTTGATTGGATAGTTTAAAACAATTGGAGTTGCAGCAACCTTATTTATGATTTTTTGAGTGCGTCCAAAATTATCTATAAAAATTTTATAATGTTCATCTTTAAAAATTATTTTCTCGTCAATCATTGGGCTAATATCAAAAGGGAACTTTTCAATGTAAGAATCTAAATGAAAATACTTAATTACATTTTTATCTACAAGTGTATTTATTCCTAGTGCAAGCGGTTTTGAACCTCTTAAAACTTCTCCATCTAAGATATTTTCTGGTATTTCTTCTACTACAGGAAGCCCCTCCCTAAACCAATTACGTATAGTTTGTGCCCAATATGCAAATTCTGCTTTAAGATTAGGAGCATCTTTTTCAAAATTCATTATTGCATTAAATTTTTCCCTTGAATTCATTTCAGTTATCTTAGTAGCCTGGTTAATATTTATTATTATGTCTATAAAATATTAATTTATTTTAAGAAGTTTTTTTGCTTCTGTTACTATGTTTTTTGGACTAAGACCATATTTTTCTAATAAATCTTTATAATCCCCTGTTTCAGTAAAACTGTCATTTATACCTATTCTGGTTAATTTAGCAGGATAGTACTCCGTTAAAATTTCAGAAACTGCACCACCTAAGCCACCAATGACACTGTGTTCTTCAACTGTTATTACCTTTTTAGTTTTGGATACTGAGTCGATTATGGATCCTACCTCTAGTGGTTTTATGGTGTGAACATCAATTAAATCTACATAAATACCATATTGCTCCTGTAATAAGTTCGAAGCCTCTAGAGCTTTTTCCACCATTGTTCCGGTAGCAATAATTGTAATATCTTTTCCATCTTTTAGTTTTACATTTTTATAAAAATTGGTTTTTGAGAAGTTGTTATAAATGGTTTTGGTTTCATTTCTGGAAATTCTAAAATAGCTAGGTCCTTCTAATTCTACTGCTTTGTAAAGGAGGTTTTTTAAACTGATTGCATCACAGGGAGAAATTACTCTCATATTGGGGATTGATCTCATTAGTGATATATCTTCAATGGTAAAATGAGTTGGCCCATTAGGACCAGCAGAAAGCCCACTATATGAACCTATAATAATTACCTTTAAATTTGTAAATGCAATAAAAGTTCTGATATACTCAAAACATCTAAGTACTGTAAAAGTAGCTAAATTTGAAGTAAAAGGAATATAACCGCACGATGCAAGCCCTATGGCTGTACCCATCATACTTTGTTCTGCAACACCCATATCAAAGAATCTTTTTGGGAAAGTTTTTTTAAAAAATGAGGCTTTTGTAATATTTGCACAATCAGAATCAACGACAACAATCTTATCGTTAATTTTACCTAATTCTAGAAGTGTTTCTCCAAAAACATCCCTCATAGATACTTTAGATTTTAATTCATATTTTTCCATTTTATATTAAACCTTTATTTAATTGATTATTAAGTTCCGAGATAGCTATATCAAATTCTTCTTTGTTTGGAACTTTAGCATGCCAAACAATGTTATTTTCCATGAAGGACACACCATTGCCTTTAATGGTTTTACAAATTATTATTTTAGGTTTGTTTTTAACTTTTTTAGCAATATTAACAGTGTCTATAATTTGATTGAAGTCATGTCCATCTATTTTGTAGGCTTGCCAGCCAAAGGATTTAAACTTATCTTCAATAGGTTCAAGGTTACATGTATTATTTACTGCTCCACATAGCTGCAAACTGTTGTAATCTACAAAACCAATAATATTATTAAGCTTATTATGGCTTGATGCCAGTGCTGCTTCCCAAACTTGTCCTTCTTGTAATTCTCCATCTCCAAAAATAATATAGACATAGAATTTTTTATTACTTAATTTTGATGCCAGAGCCATCCCGTTAGCAATTGAAAGCCCGATACCAAGTGAACCAGAAGTCATATCAATTCCAGGGGTTAATGTCATATCTGGATGACCCTGAAGGATGCTTCCTATTTTTGTAAAATTTTCCAGATTTTTTTTATCAAAATAACCTAACTTCGCTAAAGCTGCATAAATAATAGGGCAAATGTGGCCTTTGGATAAAATTAATCTATCTCTGTATTCCCAATCTGGTCTTTTTGGATTTATATCCATTATTTCAAAGTAAAGCGCAGTTATTATCTCAGCAGATGAAAAGGAACCACCTAAATGTCCTCTGCCTGCCTTATATACCATTTTTAATGTCTCTATTTTGAGTTCTTTTGTAATCTCTTTTAGCTCTTCAATCTTATATTTCATTTTTTAAATATTGCTTATTTTTGGCTATTTAATCTAATCTATATAAAGTTTATATAATTCTTCAAATAATCTATCATCAACTATGACAGTTTTTAGAAGCTTGGCTCTAATTGCTCCTAATATTGAGGTGGCTTTTTGAATTCCATTTGCAATACCTATACAGTTATCAATTCTGAGTAAATTTTCTATGCTTATAGAAATTTTTCTGTCATTTAAAGACAGATTATCAATAATGTTTCCATTTATGTCATAAAAAACAAGAGATACATCTCCCACAACTTGTTTTTCCACAAATTCTTTTATTTCATTTTCTTTTAAATAGTCCCAATAATATCTGCTCCCATTTTTATCTGGATCAAAACTTCCTGTTCCTACAATAGCTTTTGTAATTGTTTTATGTTTATCTAATGTGTCAGATATTTTAGAATTTCTTATTACAGCATCCCTTATATTTTTATCATCAACAATTAACTCAGAGGTTAAAAAGTAATAAGAACCATTAAAATAATTTTTCATTCTTCTAACTAAATCATTTGAATTTAGCTCAATAGGCGCTCCGGATATTGATCCATTGAGTTGGATGATATCAACATTTAAATTTTTGTTGATTTTAAAAGAGTTAACGCATTCATAGACAGTTGATCCCCAGGATATTCCCAACTTATCATCATCCCTTAAAATGTTTGCCAAATAATTCGCAGCAAATTCACCTACTCTCCTTTTAATTATCTGGTCACTTTCATTTTCAATAGTTGGAATAATTATTATATCTTTTAAGCCTGAACTTTCTTTTATTTCTTTTTCTTTTTCTAAAAATTTATTATAGGTACTGTTTATACTAACTGTTATTATCCCACGCTGTTTTCCTCTTTTTAAGATTCTGGAAACAGTCGGGTAAGATATCCCGAAGATAGCTGCAATTTCCTTAATGTCTTTATCTTCATGATAATAAAGATAGGCTACTTTTGAAATTAATATATCAGAATAAGCATTGTCATTAGTCCTTAATATATTGTTTTCTCTGTCCATAATTAATAAATTAATATGAAAATATTTTCACTATTGATAAAATTTTTAAATTGAATACCAGGTTAGAACCAGCCTGCCAGTCCCACCATAATTTATTTTTAATAATTTATTTTTAATATTTTCGTTATTTCGTGAAACCAATAAGTAGAAAGGAGTGGAAAGATTTAAAATAAATAATAAAAATATGCTTATTTAAGTAAGGAGGTGATTATTTATTTAAAAAAATTAAACTTAAATTTATTAAAATTTAAGTAATTAAAAAATGATAAAAGGAGGAGGTAGTTAAAAATGTATAAAAATAAATTTATTAAATTGTTGGTGCCATTGATAGTTCTTTTTCTATTTATCTCTTTAAGCCTAGCTGGTTGTAAAACTACTACAACAGAAACCACTTCAGCAGAAACGACAGCTGCTGAAACAACTGTAGCAGAAACGACAGCCGCAGAAACGACAGCTGCTGAACCGGTAAATATTTTATGGTGGGACTGGCAGGCTGGTTCTAACCTGGTTGATGTAGTCAATAAACTGGCAGAAGAGTTCAAAAAGACACATCCAAATGTAACTGTAGAGAGAAAAGAATTTGCTTATGCAGATTACAATACAGCACTTAAAACCTCTCTTGCAGCAGGGGAAGCTCCGGATGTTTTTGAAGTTCATCCTGGAGCACCTTCCAACGATCTTGCTCAGTCGGGTCAGCTTATGGATCTTACAGACATAATAAAAGGTGATGCTGAATGGTCAGAGTGGATAGCTCCTGCCTTATTGCTTAAGGACATGTATATAGATGGAAAACTATATTATGTTCCTATGGATGTAAATCACTTGCCTCTTAATTACTGGAAGCCGATGTTTGAGGAAAGAAATTTAAAACCGCCTACAACCATAGCAGAACTTTATGAGGTTGCTGAAGTTTTTAAAGCAGAGGGCATCCAGCCGATTGCTACTGGTTTTAAAGATCAGTGGGCAATGATAGACATGTTTACCGTTCTGGTCAGGACAAAGGACACGACCGGTGACCTTATCGACAGGGCTAACCTTGGCCAGGCTTCATGGGAGGACCCATTGTTTAAAGAAGCTATGCAGACAATAGCTGATCTAAAGGATAAAGGCGTTATTCCTTCAAATGTCCTGGAGATAGGTCCATGGCCCGAGGGTATCGACATGTTTGTCAAAAAAGAATCTGCCATGTTCTGGCCTTGCGGTCAGTATGGTCTTTCTTCACTACCTGCAGATGCACTGGCAAATGACGAGATCTGGGATGTCCCATTTCCAAGATTAGACGAAAACGGTAAGAGCCTGTATACTGGCGGAGCTTCAATTACGATGGGAATAAATCCTGCAACCCCAAAGGCTGAAATCGTCATAGAATTCTTGAAGTTCTTAAACGGTGCTTTTGGACAGGAAGTAGTGTTTGATTCAATGAGGACTCCTCCTGGGGCTCTTGTTACCAAGAAATCAGATGTTGCATTATTTGTAAGGCAGACTAATGACCAGAACAATATGGAAATAGGATACAGGTACATTGACAATCCTGATATCTATAAAGCAGTCGCAGATGGAATACAGGAAGCCTTAGTTGGTGGAGATGTTGATTCCATACTTGCAAAAATCGAGGCCGCTTCTCAGGAAGCAAATAAATAATAATAGATTGTTTACTTAAATAAATAAGATTAGGGGCGCTATATATAAAACGCCCCTAAATATAAATAAAAATTATATTTGCAAAGGTTTTGTTAAAGTGGATGTTCGACTTGCTACATTGACCAAAAACAGAAAAGATGCTCCATTATTAATTAAAGATTACAGTAATTTAAAAGCTTATTTGTTTATTGGCTTAGCTTTGGTGTTTTTCATTGTCTTTCTAGTATATCCAATACTTTTTTCTCTGGGTCTGAGCTTTTTTGAATGGAAAGGGTATACTCCCAATCCTTTTGAAAAATTTACAGGTTTAAGCAATTATATTAAATTAATAAAAGATCCTACATTTTTACTGGTTCTAAAGAATACTCTTTACTTTGTTTTTGGTTCACTTATTTTTCAAAATTTATTTGGATTTATAATTGCTGTTTTTCTATTTTACGGCAAATTAAGAGCGAGCATTCTTTGGAGAGCGATAATATTTTTCCCGACACTGCTATCGTCGGTAATAATAGGGCTGGTTTGGAGAAGGATATTTGTAACTGATGGTCTTTTAAATACTATCATAAATATATTTTTGCCCAACCTTGAGCCTGTTCAATGGCTTGGTAATCTTGTCACTCCAATATTTGTAATTACGCTTGTTAGCATATGGCAGTGGACAGGTTACAATATGGTAATTTATTATGCAGGGTTGCAGGGAATAAACAATGAAATAATTGAAAGCGCAAAAGTGGATGGAGCAAATTTTTTTCAAACTATTATCAAAATAGTCCTTCCACAACTTTATAAGACTATCTCTCTGGCAGTTATATTAAATATCATCGGTGGATTTAAAGTATTTGATCTGGTTTATGTAATGACCAGTGGCGGTCCTGCACACCATTCTGAAGTCATTACTTCTTACATGTATTACCAGAGTTTTGCAATTTTTGGTACAAACAAACTTGGTTATGCTTCAACACTTGCTGTTGTTTTAACAGTAATAGTTTTGATATTTGCAACAATAAGGATATTTATTGATAAAAAAACTGATTAAATAATTATGTTGAAACAATTTTTAGGTGGATTTTTTAAATATTTATTTTTAGCGATAATAATCAGTATGGTATTGTTTCCGCTTCTGTGGGTATTGTCACTGGCTTTTAGGTTTCCAAACGAAGTACTTGAAATATTTCCTACAAAATTTACGCTGATGAATATTCCCAAGGCCATATTTCAGGTCCAGGATTGGGGCGGCCTAAGTTTTCTCAGGATGTTTTTTAACAGTATATTTGTTACATCACTTGCGATAATCGGCATACTTGTAATTTCAAGTCTTGCTGCTTTTGGCTTCAGTAATTACAAGTTCAGATTCAAAGAGATAATATTTATTGCTTTTCTGCTGGGTATAATGATCCCTGTACAGGTCATGTTGATACCGCTGTTTATCCTGATGAAAAATCTTAAACTGCTGGCTACTTATTTTGTATTAATACTTCCTTATATTTCTTTTGGTTTTCCTTTTGGTACCCTTATTCTAAGAGGTTTTTTTGAAAAAATACCGTTGGAATTAAAAGAAGCAGCCAAAATAGATGGAGCTACCGATCTTAAGATATTTACCGGCATAGTATTGCCTCTTTCAAAACCCGCACTGGCTACCGTTGTTACTTTTTCTTTCATGGCAACCTGGAATGAATTCCTTTTTGCGCTTGTATTTATAAGGAATGATTCTTTGCAGACTATCCCTCTATTGTTAAACAGGATGTCCGGAGCTCAATACGGAGTGCAGTGGGAGGTATACGGTGCTATGATCTTCCTGACAGTTATTCCTGTAATAATTGTATTTATAATTTTCCAGAGATGGTTTGTTGCGGGCCTTACTTCCGGCGCAATTAAAGGATGACGCATCCTGGATGAACAGAATTGAAGCCCAATTTGGATCAGTTAGTTATTTCGTATTGAAGAGTTCATATCCTAAAAACCATGTAGAACTTGAATAAAATGCCAAAGAACATTTAAAATGGTGAAATAATAATCATCATAATCCATTATTGAAAATATTAAAAAAGAAAACATATGTTATTTTAACAAGGCATTAGCACTTTTATAATAAATTAAATATTTATTATTTTATACTTTTAAAATATTTTAATCTAATAAAGCTAAAAATATAATATCAATGGAAGATCATAG
>JAMCVO010000707.1 GCA_023475715.1 Actinomycetota bacterium | reverse complement strand
AATTCCGGATTTGTTTGGCCTGCCTGTGACGGGGGTAAAGGCGGATTACTTTTTTGATGAGCAGGTGCTTTCTTTTCGTGTTGGCAACAACCTGGCAAACCCTTATAATATGTTACTCAAAAGATTATTTGACCTGATAGTTGGTATTTGTATTTTTATTTTCATACTCCCTTTAATGATCGTAATCGCTGTCGCCATAAAGTTTGATTCCCCCGGTCCCGTTCTTTTCGGGCACCGCAGGATTGGTCGAAATGGTAAGCAGTTTATATGCTATAAATTCCGGAGCATGATATCCAACGCCCAGGAGATATTATCCGATGTATTGGTAAAAGACCCCTGCTTGCAGTCCGAATGGGAAAATAATTATAAGTTGAAAAACGACCCGCGTATTACCGGAATGGGCAACTTCCTGCGTAGGACAAGCCTGGATGAACTTCCCCAGATATTTAACGTTTTTAAGGGTGAAATGAGCCTTGTCGGCCCAAGGCCAATCACAGAAACAGAGGTCCCCTATTTTGATTATCACATAACCGACTTCTACCTGGTTCGCCCCGGTATAACAGGTTACTGGCAGGTCAGCGGCCGAAGTGAGATAGATTACCCGCGCAGGGTTGAGCTCGAATCCTGGTATGTACGCAACTGGTCGCTGTGGTTGGATATAACTTTGCTTATTCGTACTTTAGCTGTGGTTATGGGTGGCAGGGGGGCTTATTGACTCTTTACAATATAAGAATTAATTTTAGGGAATTTTTTTTCATGTTTCTTTATAATAATGACAACAGTCGTTTTCACAAGCAGTATAAGTGAAATATGGGGCGGAGGAGGCTAACTCTTTGCCCATCGATAGTCCTAATCCTGAATCTTGGAGTCCAGATCTTATTAACAAGAGAGCTATGGAGGGATCAATAGCCTTAGTAGTTCGTCAAGTAGTAGTTCAAGGAGTAAATGTGATAGGCAGTATTCTGCTTGCCAGGATGCTCTCTCCATCAGATTTCGGCCTTTATGCGATTATTACTTTTTTGTTATCTTTTCTTGTTACATTTGGCGGCACCGGGCTAGCTTCCAATTTTATTCGCCAGTCCAGAGAGCCCTCTCATGAAGACTATTGTTCGGTTTTTACTGTTCAGCAATTGCTGATAGCATTTATAGTAATAATTTGCTGGCTCGCCTCTCCTTTTATTGCCGGTATCTACCATTTGCCACAGAACTATATTTGGCTTTTCCGCATTGTCGCAATATCTCTTATATTTACTTCATTTATGGTTATTCCACAGGTACGCCTTGAACGTAACCTAGCATTTAATAAGTTGGCTCTTGTTGAAACGGGCCAGGCGCTGATATACAACATTGTAGCAGTCTTTCTGGCCGCTAGAGGTTTTGGGGCTTTTTCATTTGTCTGGGCAATGCTAGTCCGTTCATTCTCAGGGGCAATTCTAGCTAACTGGGTAAGTCCGTGGCAAATCGGCTTGCGCTGGGACTGGCAGAGAGCGTGGGGTCACTTACACTTCGGTCTGCTTTTTATGGGAAGCAGCTTAATTTCTTTAATAAAAGATAGTATCACACCCGTCCTGGTAGGAATTCTTTTGGGCCCAATTCAAGTAGGATATATTAATTGGGCTGGAATGGTAGCAGCCTATCCTGTTTTAATGCTAATGATTTTCCAGAGAATTTACATGCCGGTATTTGCCCGTATTCAACTTTTCACTGAACAAATGGTTGTATTTGTTGAAAAAGTAATTTTGGCTGCAAATACACTTGCGGCGCCTTTTGCAATGTTAAGCTTAATATTTATTGAACCAATAACGAGGTATATCTTTGGTGAAAAATGGCTTGAGGCCTTGCCATTATTTTTCCTCCTATGGGGCGCCAACCTATTCGTACCAACCGCAACTCCTTTGTTGGGTCTTCTTAACGCACTAGGTCATTCCCGGATTACGTTCAACTTCACACTTTTATGGATGCTGGCAACATGGTTGATCGGAACACCATTGATTATAAGATACGGGGCAATTGGATTTGCCATCGCTAATTTGCTGGTACAGTTCACCAACTTTTATCTTTACAAAGTTGCTAAAAGGCTAGTGCCATTTCGTATAATATCCATAATAAAAACAGTATGGGTACTGGCTGCAGGAATTGACCTCTTTTTGTACCTGTCTCAACATATATTTCCAATAAACAGTTTAGTGTCTTTGCTTATATATATATTTGTCGGGACTACTCTATATGGTTTTGGGATTATAATAATTTATTACCATCAAATTCTACATATCTGGACTTTCTTAAGGAGTCAATCATGAAACCGTTTATTTCTGTAGTAATTAACACATTTAATGAAGAAAATAATTTGCTTTACACTCTACTTTCTGTTAAGTCATGGGTTGACGAAATAGTAGTTGTTGACATGTATAGCGACGACAAGACTGTAGAGATTGCACTCAAAAACGGAGCCAAGGTTTTCTTTCACGAACGCGCCGGTTTTGTGGAACCAGCCCGGTCCTACTCTATAGCTCAAAGTCATGGGGAATGGGTTCTTATTCTTGATGCCGATGAACTGGTTTCTCAACCTTTAAGCCTTAAATTGCTCGAAATAGCTCGGAATGATACAGCAGATGTAGTTACGATTCCAAGGTTAAACTATTTCATTGGTGAACCCTTAATGCATACTGGTTGGGGACCTGAGCAGGATAAACATGCCCGCTTTTTTAAACGGGGTTTTATGCAAAACAGTGAAAGAATTCATGATGCTATGAAACCTTTACAGGAAGCACGTATATCCAACCTCTCTTACGAAACCGGTTATGCTATCGTTCATTTCAACTACTTCAATATAACTCACTTTATCGAAAAATTGAATCGTTATACAACGATTGAGTCAGTTCAGGCCTTTAATCGTGGTGAACGAACAAACAGCTTTAAGTCGATTATACTTTCCATAAAAGAATTTTTATCCCGTTACATAAAGCGTGGGGGCTATCGTGATGGTTGGCGAGGTTTTTACCTTGCCTTGATTATGGTGTTTTATAAAATATCAGTCTCTGCTAAACTAAAAGAACTGGAAGCAGTTGGAGATCGGAATATAATTGAACTTCTTTACCGCAAAGAAGCTCAATTAATTATTGATGAATATAATAAGGGCCCAAATCCGCTATAATATTTTAATGTGCATATCATACATATCATTTTACAAATCAGGAGTTGTTTATATAAGTGCTAAGGCAACCAATTGTTTACATTCTCATTCTTAATTGGAATGGTTGGCAGGATACAATTCCTTGTTTGGAATCTATTCTGAATTTAAAATATTTGTCTTACCGTATAGTAGTAATTGACAATGGTTCTACTGATGAATCGATCAGTAAGTTAAATGATTGGTCATCCGGTAAATTAGAATCCAACATGTATAATTTAAAAAATAAACCAGTAAAGTGTCTTATTTATGATAGAACTATTGCCGAAGCAGGAGGTATAGTTGAGCAGGAATTAAAAATTAATACACTACCTTCCAATCAATATTTTATTCTAATTAAATCCGGATCAAACTTGGGTTATGCTGGAGGCAACAATATTGGTATACGATATGCTTTAAAACGAGAAGTAAATTATATTTGGATATTAAATAATGATACTATTGTAGAACCAGACGCTCTTCGATTTTTAGTTGATGCTATGTATTCAAGTGAAAATATAGGCATGGTAGGATCATTAATCCTATATGCGAACAATCCAAAAATAATTTGGTTTGCAGGTGGATCAATTAACCCATGGTGGGGATGTAGTAAACACAAAGGAATGGGTAGAAATATTGGAAACACAACTTTTAATTTATGTGAGTCTGATTATTTAGCAGGATGTAGTTTTTTAATCCGTAGCGCAATGATTAAACAAATTGGATTAATGGATGAATCATATTTCTTATATTACGAAGATACTGACTGGTCCATCCGTGCTAGACACGCCGGTTGGATAATATTATTCAATCCTTCCTCGAAAATATATCATAAAGTTTCATCAAAGACTCTATTTAGATCTCCATTTCAAGATTATTATTTAGTACGTAATATGATTAAATTTACAAAAAAGTATTACTATTGCTGGTTGCCTTTTACTTATCTATATTTAATATTTCATGTTATACTTCCCAAAATTCTTCATAAGCAGTTTAAACGTTTATCATTTGTAATAAAAGCAATTAACGATGCTAATCTGTTTAAGGGAAAAATATGAATATACAATTTCGAATAAGTCAAATCACTCTTGGTAGTCCAATCCCCCCGCATTATGGTGGAGCAATAAGAATGCTTCAAATTGCTCGTTCACTAAGTAAATGTTCAGAACTACAGTTAATTATCTTTCCTGTGGAATCGGAAAAAGTCGATAACATTGAATTAAAAAAATATTTAAATATTGCCAACCTCGAGGTTCTGAAACAAGAAAATGAAACTACACAAATAAAGATAGCTAGATATATAAAATCATATTTATTAGGTATTAACCCTCTATATCTTAAATTCAAACCATACCACATAACTAAAATTATACACTCTATAAATTTATGGAAACCTAAAATAATAGTTTTAGAATATTCTTATTTATCACCTCTTATTGGTATATTAAAGAAAAGTTATCCTTTGGTCAAATATATAGTAAATTGCCACAATATTGAAAGTGATTTACAATGGCAAATTTTTAAGAATGAAACTAATCCTTTGAAAAAGCTTAAATATTATATATCGTATAAAGGTGCACTACGTACAGAAAACTTACATTTATCTTCTGCAAACTCTTTATGGAGTGTTTCAGAATCTGATCGATTGAAATTGCAACAAATGACTCTTAATAAGGTTCCAGTTTCAGTAATTCCTAACCCCTGTCCTTCCTGGATTCAACAAAAAGGTTGCACTTTTTTAAATATACAAGAGATACCTTTTAGTCTGGGGTTTGTTGGAGATTTTAGTTACCCTCCCAATATAGAGGCTGCATCTTTTCTTTTAAGTAAAATTTCTGAATTGAGTGAGGCTATACCAGAAGTAACCGTTTGGCTTATTGGTCGGAAGCCTCCACGGTGGTTATGCGAAGCCCAAAGTAAAAATTTAATAGTGACTGGAGAAGTTGAAAACATTATAGATATTTTATCTCAGATGGCTCTAATTGCTATACCTCTATTTTCAGGTGGAGGCACCCGGCTTAAAGTCATTGAAGCTATGAATCTAGGTAAAGCAATTGTATCTACTCCAAAAGGAGTCGAAGGGTTAAATGTAAAGCATGGCCACAACATTTGTATTTCTAATAGTAATAATTTTGTAAATGCATGTATTACTATCCTTAAAAATGAGAACTTAAGGAAAACACTAGGATTAAATGCTAAGATTAATTTTCAAAACGATTACGATAACTTTGATCAACTTATATCTGGTGTAGTAAATATTTATAATGTTTGATTAATATATGGAATTTTTAGTGTTATTTTGCCCTATGAGAATATATAAGCAGAATTATATAAAAAACTAAGTTTATAGTATTAATGAGTATCTATTCAAATAAACATAAAAGGATTCAGAGATGAAAAATATATTATTATCTATATTAATTCCAGTTCATAATTGGGATATTTCTTTACTATTAAATACAATTACCCATGAGATTTTAACAGCCCAGTTAGAGAAGGATATAGAGGTTCTTATTGTTGATGACTGTTCAATATGCCCGGATATTATTAAGAAAAATAAACATTTATTCGAAAATAAAAAATCGCAGTACAAGCTTTTTTACTTTAAGCTAAACCGTAATATTGGGCGCGCAGCTGTAAGGAACCTACTTGCCAGTAAAGCTGACGGTGATTATTTATTATTCCTAGATGCTGATGTACTGCCAGATTCAGATAATTTTCTTAGCATGTATTTAAATTATGCGAGAAATAGTATTAATGACATTATCTGCGGTGGTATTAGTTACAAAACAAGATTAATGAGAGACCATGTTTATGATTATTATATATATTTCAGTAGTATGACGGATGTAAAACCTGTTTCGCAAAGAAATACTTTTCCCTGGCGATATATCTTAACATCCAATATTATGATTAGGCGAAATGCATTTTTTAACATCCCTTTTAATGAAAAATTTACTGGTTATGGATATGAAGATATCGAATGGGGAATAAGATTATTCAAAAGTTATAAGGTTATTCATATTGACAATACAGTCTCTCACCTTGGTCTTAAAACAAAAAGAGAATGCTACGAGAATATGAAGGAGTCTATAAAAAATTATTTTCTTTTAGCAAACCTTCACCCTGATTTTTTTTCTCAAATACCTATACATAAGTTGATAATTTATTTTAAACTGTTTCATGTTTACTTACTAGATCTCTTTGTTAAAATTCTAACTATATTATTTTTATTAAACTTGCCATCTCAAAAAATTAATTATTATATTTTTCAGTTTTGTAAAGCTGTTTTGCTGAGCAGGGAATTAAAAAAATCTGTAAACCGGGAGATATAATGAGAATATCTGTTATTATACCCACCTTTAACGGTGAAAAATATATTTTTAAATTAATACCTTTGCTTAAGAGCCAAAGCTTATTACCGTCTGAAATAATTATAATAGACTCATCTTCCGATGATAAGACAGTTGAGATTTGTAAAGAATTTGATTGTAAAACAATTATAATAAAGAGAAGGTATTTTGATCACGGTGGTACCAGGAAACTTGGCGTGGAGATATCTGGCGGTGAGATTATAATATTTATGACTCAGGATGCGTTGCCTATAGATGATAAGCTAATAGAAAACCTTGTAAAACCCCTTCACTACCCAAAAATCGCTGCTTCTTTCGGTAGGCAAGTTCCTAAGGTTAATTCAACGCCATTAGAGAAATTCGCCCGTCTTTATAATTATCCGGAAAAATCAAATTCAAAAAGTATAGAAGATTTACCACGTTTAGGTATTAGAACTTTTTTTTTCAGTAATGTCTGTTCAGCAATAAGAAAAAAAGAATATCAAGCAGTTGGAGGGTTTCCCGAAAGGATAATAGTTAACGAGGATATGGTTTTGGCAGCAAAATTAATGCTTTCAGGCTATCATGTTTCATATGTCCCTGAGGCAACCGTGTTGCATTCACATAATTATAAATTGCTTCAGCAATTTAGGCACTATTTTGATATCGGTGCCTTTCATAATACGAATAGATGGCTTTTTGAATTATCCAGGCCTGAAGGTGAAGGCTTGAATTTCACTAATGAGCAATTCCTTTATCTTTTTCGAAATGGCTATCATTATTGGATTCCATATTCTTTAGTTGCAAACCTGATAAAATACGTTGGATATAGACTTGGACTTACGCAAGATAAACTTCCTTTATTTCTAAAAAAGAGTCTAAGCAATCAAAGAAGCTTTTGGAATAAAATTTAATTCGTTATTGATTCTGCTGCAATGAAAGAATCAACAGAACTTAGCCGGAGGCAAATGTCTGTAAATAAAATAAATGAACATTCTGAAGAGTAATAAGAAGGTGTACTTAATAAAACATGATAAATAAAATACAGTCTCCGCAAGCCGTAATCGATAAAATAAAAGCAATAGATAAAAGATTTTTAATTTTATGGTTTATGGTTTCCGTTTACCCTTTGGTGGTAGTACCTCATAGTTTTTATGTCAGATTCAATGGGGACTATGCCCATCCAGGTTTTTTTTACGGCCCTCGCTGGGTAATTTTAGCTGTTGTTTCACTTATCGCCCTGTTTATATTGCTTAGAGACAGGGAACCAGTTAATCAACCCGTCTTTATTCCTTTAATTTTTTTTATAGTTTTCTCAATAATTTCCGCTTTCCTGGCGCCTGCGCCGGTAACTGCATGGATAGGCACTCCCTATAGATTTACCGGTTTAAGTACATATTATTTTTGCATTATTTTATTTATCCTTGCCAAGAGCAGCAAAAAAGCAGATCTGCTAATAAGCTGCTTGGTGATCACAGCGGGAGTTGTGTCCTTTCTAGCTATACTACAATATTTTGGGCTAAATCTCGTTCCACATGAGCCGTCAAGAGATCTTTTAATCAGTTACGGAACTCTGCCTCACCCAAATTTTTTTGGGACTTATACAGCATTCATCCTGCCGGCTGCTATACTTTTTTATTTTAGGACCAGGCAATTGCTTTGGCTGGTTTATTCCTGCCTTATTTATTCCGGTTTGTTGGTTAGTTTATGTAGAGGGACATGGATTGCTTCATTTGTTGGTTTTTTAATTATCTCATATAAAGCTTTTAAAAATCCTTCTCAAAGAAAATATTTGGTTTTTCTCGTTTTAATTTTCCTGCTAGTTACAATTGCTCTCCTCCCTGTCAGAGATTTTGCCCTCTTAAATAGATTTTTTTCTGTAACAGGGGAGATAGGCAGCGGTATAAAACTTGGCGCTGATGCAGGCTCTTATAGAATGTTTATCTGGCAGGAATCTTTTAAGCTGTTAAAACATTATTGGGCTTTTGGCATCGGGCCGGATCACCTTATCTTTGCCAATATAATAACACCTGCAAAAGAATTAGCAGATAAGGCTCATAACATTTATTTAGAGATGGCAGTTACTATGGGTATT